>NZ_JABWRA010000150.1:0-381 GCF_014268705.1 Pseudomonas sp. SWRI179
CCTGATCCCCAACCGCCGGCCTACACCCACCCTTCCCCGGACAATCCACCAACCCCAACGGATCCACCCACCCCGTCGGATTCAGGGTGTAGCGATACCCATTGAGCCCACCCGCCAACTTGCTCGGGTCGGGCGTCAAATAGCGGCCAGTCTCGGGATTGTAGTAGCGGTGGCGGTTGTAGTGCAGGCCGCTTTCCGGGTCGAAGTATTGGCCCTGGAAACGCAGCGGTTGTTCAAGCTGTTCGCCGTCGCCATGCGTGAGTGCGGTGACTTTGCCGTAGCCGTTGTAACGCGCCGACCAGACGATCTGGCCGTTGGGGTTGGTCAGTTCCTGGGGCGTGCCCAGGTGGTCGAGGTGGTAGTAGAACGGCGTGGTGTTTT
>NZ_JABWRA010000151.1:0-381 GCF_014268705.1 Pseudomonas sp. SWRI179
GCGGCCTTATAGCCGACCTGGCTCTCCTAGTCGTACACCCGTCAGAACTGTGGGAGATCTGTGGGAGCAAAGCTTGCTCGCGAGGCGGCCTTGTAGCCAACCTGTTTCTCCCGGTTGTACTTCGATCAAACTGTGGGAGCGAGCCTGCTCGCGATGGCGGCCTGACAGCCGGGCAGGATTTTGTTGACCGGGTATATATCCATTTCTGCGGTAACGGCCACTTAGGGTTCAGCCCTGACGGCGGCTCACTTTTGAAAAGCGCAAAAGTAAGCAAAACGCTCCTGCCCCACCACTCGGTGCCTCGCTAGGGCTCGGCATGCCCCCACTCCGGCATTGCTCCGTGGGCCGCCGCGAAGGGCCATCCATGGCCCAGCGCGGCTA
>NZ_JABWRA010000152.1:0-375 GCF_014268705.1 Pseudomonas sp. SWRI179
TCTGGCCGCTGTTCAGCGGCGCGCGGCTGGTGATGGCCCGTCCGGGCGGGCATCGCGACCCGGCGTACCTGCGCGAAGTGATCCAGGCCCAAGGCATCACCACGCTGCACTTCGTGCCGTCGATGCTCGATGTGTTCCTGGCCCATGGCGAGGCAGATCAATGCGAAGGCTTAGTGCGGGTGATGTGCAGCGGCGAGGCGTTGCCGGGGCACCTGGTGCGGCGCTTCAAGGCGCAACTGCCCCGCACCGGCCTGTACAACCTGTACGGCCCGACCGAAGCGGCAGTGGATGTGACGGCGTGGGACTGCACGGGGGCAGACACCCCGGACAGCACGCCCATCGGCAAGCCGATTGCCAACACGCGGATCTACCTGC
>NZ_JABWRA010000153.1:0-374 GCF_014268705.1 Pseudomonas sp. SWRI179
GACAGCAGCGACTGCAATTTATCTGATCCATCGAGGAGTCAGGTTTGGGTCTGCTGCGCAGCCCAGCGGGAGCAAGCTCCCTCGCCACAAAGAAATCCACTCGCCACAGGGGAAATGGTGTCTGGCGTTATGTCTGTTTGCCTGTCTGACGAATCGTAGGCGCACTGGCCGCAGGCGCAGGGCTGAAGTCGCTCACTGCTCTGCTGGCAAAGATGCTGTCGTGGCAAGCAAGGATGCTGTTGTGGCGAGGGAGCTTGCTCCCGCTGGGCTGCGAAGCGGCCCCGACAGCAGCGACTGCAATTTATCTGATCCATCGAGGAGTCAGGTTTGGGTCTGCTGCGCAGCCCAGCGGGAGCAAGCTCCCTCGCCACAAA
>NZ_JABWRA010000154.1:0-362 GCF_014268705.1 Pseudomonas sp. SWRI179
AACACAAGACCCATGAACCCCCAAGATCTCCTGTGGGAGCGAGCCTGCTCGCGATGAGGTCGGCCCATCCAGCATCACTGCAAACTGACCCACCGCCTTCGCGAGCAGGCTCGCTCCCACAATGGGTCTGCGGTGAACACAAGACCCATGAACCCCCAAGATCTCCTGTGGGAGCGAGCCTGATCGCGATGAGGTCGGCCCATCCAGCATCACTGCAAACTGACCCGCCGCTATCGCGAGCAGGCTCGCTCCCACAATGGGTCTGCGGTGAACGGCGTTTTTCAAGGTAGTTGTCGCGTTCACCGTTTTGTTATGCCACTTTTGCGATCACAGTAAGCTCTCTTTCAGGGTTCAGATACACC
>NZ_JABWRA010000155.1:0-324 GCF_014268705.1 Pseudomonas sp. SWRI179
GCAGCTTATTGGGGCCGCTTCGCGCCCCAGCGGGAGCAAGCTCCCTCGCCACGGGGTTGAGTGCTCGGCATCAGGTCTGGAAACACCCGAGTCCCCTGTGGGAGCCGAGCTTGCTCGCGATGACGGCTGCCCAGCCAACATCACCGCCAACTGACCCACCGCTTTCGCGAGCAGGCTCGCTCCCACACGGAAATTGGCGGTGGACACAAACCTTGTGGTCACTCGAGAACCCAGTGGGAGGGCCATAGGGTTTTGTAGCCTCAACCAAACTGCCTTTGTGGCGAGGGAGCTTGCTCCCGCTGGGCTGCGCAGCAGCCCCAAAAC
>NZ_JABWRA010000156.1:0-300 GCF_014268705.1 Pseudomonas sp. SWRI179
CAGCAGGCCCCTGCATTTCTTCAGGGAAACCGCATCGTCTGGTTTTGCGACTGCTGCGCAGCCGAGCGGGAGCAAGCTCCCTCGCCACGGGTGGTGTCTGGGCTGGCGTCATCGCGAGCAGGCTCGCTCCCACAGGAGGGCAGGGCTGTTGCAGATGCTGTGTTCACCGCCGCCCAGTGTGGGAGCGGGCTTGCTCGCGAAGAGGGTGTCACATTCAATATTGATGCAAGCTGACCCGCCGCTTTCGCGAGCAAGCCCGCTCCCACAGTGCGTGGCGTTGGGCTGGATATTCGGCTCGAC
>NZ_JABWRA010000157.1:0-273 GCF_014268705.1 Pseudomonas sp. SWRI179
GATCGAAATTCGTCCGTAGCGCCCCATTTTTTGCGGCGAGGGGCTCCTGTGGATAAGGGTTCCTGTGGCGAGGGAGCTTGCTCCCGCTGGGACGGTCCGACGCCTCGGGTGAAGCGGCCCCAAAGCAGGCAACTCAATTTGCCCGAGGCACCGAATTGCCTGGTTTTAGGGTTGCTGCGCAACCCAGCGGGAGCAAGCTCCCTCGCCACAGGAACCCTTATCCACAGGAGCCCCTCGCCGCAAAAAATGGGGCGCTACGGACGAATTTCGATC
>NZ_JABWRA010000158.1:0-265 GCF_014268705.1 Pseudomonas sp. SWRI179
ACCGCCGCCCAGTGTGGGAGCGGGCTTGCTCGCGAAGAGGGTGGCACATTCAATATTGATGCAAGCTGACCCGCCGCTTTCGCGAGCAAGCCCGCTCCCACAGTGCGTGGCGTTGGGCTGGATATTCGGCTCGACACTAACCCCTGTGGCGAGGGAGCTTGCTCCCGCTGGCCTGCGCAGCAGGCCCCTGCATTTCTTCAGGGAAACCGCATCGTCTGGTTTTGCGACTGCTGCGCAGCCGAGCGGGAGCAAGCTCCCTCGCCAC
>NZ_JABWRA010000159.1:0-265 GCF_014268705.1 Pseudomonas sp. SWRI179
AACCACCTTCGGCTACACGGCGTTCCAGCAGGCGATCAGAACCACCTTCAGCTACGCGGTTTTCGATCAGGCGGTCGGAGCCACCTTCGGCGACGCGGCGATCCAGCAGGCGATCAGAGCCACCTTCGGCGACGCGGCGATCCAGCAGGCGATCAGAACCACCTTCAGCTACGCGGTTTTCGATCAGGCGATCAGAACCACCTTCGGCTACACGGCGTTCCAGCAGGCGATCAGAACCACCTTCAGCTACGCGGTTTTCGATCAG
>NZ_JABWRA010000016.1:0-119220 GCF_014268705.1 Pseudomonas sp. SWRI179
GACTACACGCCGGCGGCGTTGCGTTCGACCGGGGTTCGGTAAGTCCTTTCCTGAGTGATGAGGGCTCGTGGCGAGGGAGCTTGCTCCCGCTGGGGCGCGCAGCGGCCCTGGAAACCAGGCGGCTCGATGTATCAGGTGCATCGAGTGGTCCTTTTTGAGGCTGCTGCGCAGCCTAGCGGGAGCAAGCTCCCTCGCCACGGAACCGAGTCTGATTTGATCCAGACATGACGACCGGCAGCGCCCCTGCCGGTCGTTTTTTTATGGGCGCCAATCAGCGCGCTGAATACTTCTCCAAAGGTCGGCGACACAGGTCTAGGGTGGTGAGATAACAATAAACAGGATCGCCCACATGACCGCCATGACCCCGTGTCCGGACCGTCCAGGATTGCTGCCTCGCCTGTCCTCGACGCATGTGCCGCGGCGGTCCCTGAGCGAGCCGCTGCTGATTTCCGAAGCGCGGGTAAAGCTGCTCTGCGCGCCGGCGGGCAGTGGCAAGAGTGCGTTGTTTGCCGAGTGTTTTTTGCAGGCTCCCAGTGACTGCCGGCTGCATTGGTTGCCCCTGGGGGGCGCGGCGTTGAGCACGGTGCAAATGTGCGAGTGCCTGGCACAGACCCTCGGGTTGCCGATGCTGGACGAAGCGGGGCTGTTGGCTCATCTGGCCCGTTTGCAAACGCCCACCTGGTTGTTCCTGGACGACTATTGCCGGGTACCGAATCCCGAACTGGACCAGTTGCTCGACCGTCTGTTGAATACCAGCAGTCCGGCGTTGCACCTTTGGCTCAACGGTCGCCGTCGTCCCCATTGCAACTGGCCGCGGCTGCTGCTCGACGACGAGCTGCATGAGCTTGACCCGCAGGCGCTGTTTTTCACCCCTGACGATGTCGAGCCCCTGCTTCGTCATCTGCCCGGTCCCCAGGCTGCCCGCACGGCCCGCGAGGTGATCCAGCGCAGTGGCGGCTGGTGTGCCGGGGTGCGCATCAGCTTGCTTGAGCGCTGCGAATGGGCACGCAGTCATGTGGCGCCGGGACGGCCGCGAACCTTGGTCGACTACTTGGAGTACGAGCTGTTCAGCACGCTGACCCCGGAACTGGCAGAGGCCTGGCGGGTGCTGGCGCATCTGCCGCGCTTCAATGCCCGGCTGTGCGAGCACCTGTTCGGCGACACGGTGGGCGCGCAATGCCTGCCGTTGTTGCTGGAGCTGGGTTGTTTCATCGAACCGTGGGAGCAGACCTCGGATTGGTTGCAGATCTTCCCGGCCCTGGCCCGGTTGGTGCGTGAAGAACCCTGGTCCCAGGGCCGCTCCTGGCATCGACGGGCCTGCCAATGGTTTGCGGCCGAGCAGGACTGGCAAATGGCATTCGAGCAAGCGATGTTGGCCGAGGAGTTCGAGACCGCCGTCAGTTTCTTGCAGCATTTGAGCTTCGAGCACGTCTTGCAGCGCCGCAACGTGGTGCTGTTGCTGAGCTTGCACGATCAACAAGGCGACGCGCTGACCCTCGGTACGCCGCAATCGGTGGGGCTGGTCACCGCTGCGCTGTTGTTCGCCGGGCGCTTCGACCAGGCGTCAATGTGCATCGAACAACTGGCCAGATTTATGCCGCAGCCTTCGGCCTGTCGGCAGCGACAGGTGCTGGCCAGGTGGCAGGTCTTGCAGGGCTGGTTGCTGCACCTCTCGGGCGATGGCGAACCGGCGCGCGAGCATTTTCTCCAGGCCCAGGCCAGCCTGGACACGGAGGCCTGGTCCCAACGGGTGCTGTGCCTGGGTGGGCTGACGCAGCAGGCGCTGCTGGCTGGCGATCTGGCCTCGGCGCAATGGATCAACCGCCAGGCGTTGTGCCTGGCGCGTGCACAGGGTTCGCTGGTCTTCGAGGGCTTGCTGGAGCTGGATCACGCCCAGGTTCTGGAGCAACGCGGCGCACCGCATCGGGCCGATCATTTGCTGGCCGCCGTCCAGGCGCTGCTGGATAAACCGGGCCAGGATTTTTCTCCGTTGTTGGGGCGTATTGCCTTGCGGCGCGGGCGCCTGGCGCTGCGCATGGGCTTTGAGGAACTGGCCGCCGAGCACTTTCAAACCGGCCTGGAAACGGGCCTGCTCAGCCAGGACAAACAGGTGCTCTATGGCTTTCTCGGCAAGGCCTGCCTGGCGGCCAACCAAGGCGACTATGGCGAGGCCTTCATGCATTTGCGTGATGCCGAGCGGACCATGCAGCAGCGGCACATCCCCGACACCGTTTACCGCGGCGTGTTGCTGCAAACCAGCTGCCAGTTCTGGTTGCAGCAGGGACGGGCGGAACTGGCCCATGAAGCGCTGACCCGCGTCTTGCGGCATTTTCGTGGACCGCAGGCCAAGCACGCGCCACCCGCGACCCTGGAGTTGATCGCGCGACTTGAATACCTGCTGGTGCTCGCCGAGGTCTACTTGCAACGGGCGCAGGAACCACAGGTGCGCCTGCAGGCCATGATCGCCCAGGCACAGCACGGTGAAATGCACAGCCTGGAAACCGAACTGCACCTGGTGCTGACAGAGGTCGTCTGGTTGTCCGGCGATCGTGCCCAGGCCCGTTCACTTTTGCAGGAAGGTCTCAAGGGAGTTACTTGCTGGCGGGCCCAGCAAGCCTTATGCGAGCTGCGCTTGCGCCAGCCCGAGCTGTTGCGCTGGGGCCAATCGGCAGAACAGGTCGAGTCGCCTGCCACCGTCGAGGACACCTTGCTCAGTCATCGCGAACTGGAGGTCCTGGAGCTGATTGCCCAAGGTCATTCAAACCAACAGATAGCCGAACAGTTGTTCATATCACTGCATACGGTGAAAACCCATGCGCGACGAATCCACAGCAAGTTGGGCGTACAACGGCGTACGCAAGCGGTGGCGAAAGCCAAGGTCATGGGGGTGATGGGTTAGGGCGATGAATGCTTGAAACTTCACGCACGCTTACACTTACTTTTTTACAGTCGGCTATTAGCCTGTGTATAACGGCGTGACTGAAGTTCAGCGATAAGTTGCGACTTCAGTTGAACCGAGATGCCGTGCTGTTGCATTCAACCGCACCATCAATAACGGCTCGAACAGGAAGTTCGAGGCCATGAAATGACAAGGACGTCTAATATGAATACCCCGTTGTTCTCTTCCCACTCCGAAAGACTGATCGCCCTGAAGAACACCCGCGTGGATTTTGCCGTGCAGGTGCTGTTGGGTCATTACCTGGAGCCACTGGGCATCAACCCATTCACTGCCTACGTGAATACATTGAAGGACTTCCCAAGTCCTGAAGTGGGAAGCTCCCGAACATTGTTCGACGAAACCCTGGCCTGCGTTGAAAAGCAACACCTGCCCACTTATACGCAAGGCGCCAGCAATCTATTCAGCAAACGTTATTCCTTTGCCGCTGAAGACCAGCTCAAGACATTGGACTTGATAGCATTTGAAAAAATCGTCATAGACATTGTTGCAAGTTTGACTCAACAGCCGGCAATCGAGCTGTCCCTGCGTCCCCTCAGGCCCTTGATCGCCGAGGACGTGCATGGCGCATTGAAAGTCCACGCGCCGGGTATCAACGCTGGTGGCGTATACGTGACTAACTTCATTGAGGATGACACCGGCCAGCGCCTGGTGTCGTCTTCCGAGGGGTTGGTCGAGTACCTGCTGGGCCATTTCCAGAATGATGTGATTCCTTATCACTCGGAGGGCAACCACCAGGGTATCTATACCGTTCGCTTCAGCGGGGAAGACAGCCATGTCCATCCGCAATTGATCACTACGCACCTCAATGATCTAGTGATCAGGATTGTCCCGGATTTCCTCGACTGATCCTGGCGCCGCCTCATACCCCATCCGCCAACTCACGGCCCGGGTCGCCGCCAACAATCGTTGCGCCGCCGGGCCGTTTTCGTCGGCGTGGAACAACGAGGTCGGGCCAACGATGGTCATCACCGCCTTCACCTCGCCGACGGCATTGAAGACCGGGGCGGACAAGGCGTCCACGCCCGGCATCAGCAAGCCATGCACATGGTGCAGGCCGCGGCTGCGGATCTGCTCGCACAAGGTGGCATAGGCGCGGTCGTCGGCCAGGGCGTGCTGCTCGGTGCCTTGCACTTCCTGCTCGCGCAGGCCGATGGTCTCGCGCGCCGGCAGATAAGCACTGAACACCAGCCCGGTGGACGAACTGAGCAACGGCAAGACCGAGCCCAGTTGCGTCACCACGGTCACGGCTCGCACGGCGGGTTCGATGCGCACCACGGTCGCGCCATGGTTGCCCCACACGGCGAGGAAGCAGGTTTCGTTCAAGTCGTCGCGCAACTCGGCCAGGGGCAGGGCGGCCACTTGCAGCACGTCCATGCCATTCAGCGCTGCCAGGCCCACACGCAGGGCTTCACGGCCCAGGCCGTAGTGGTTGGTGGCGGCGTTCTGCTCGGCAAACCCGCTGGCGATTAACGCCTGCAAGTAGCGATGGACCTTGCTCGCCGGCATTTGCACATGTTCGGCCAGGCGCGACAGCGACGTGGAGGGGGAGAGTTCGGCCAGGGCCTTGAGAATGTCGGTGCCGACTTCGGCCGAGCGAACTTTCTGTTTACCGTTGCTGAGCGGGATTTCCATGGAGGCGCAGGGTCCAGAGGCGAATGGGCTAATGCCTGTCAGTTAAGTGGATAGCACGGGCAAACACATAAACCGTGGCGAGGGCGCTTGCTCCCGCTGGGCCGGTCCGACGCCTCGGGGGTAGCAGCCCCAAAAACAGGGCCGCTTCGCGACCCAGCGGGAGCAAGCTCCCTCGCCACAGGGTTACTGTCGGGTTTTATTTCGCTTAACTGATCGGCATTGGGGCGAATGGGCGTCTTTATAGCTTGACGGTGGTTACTGAGCAAATTACGTTATGCGTAATTGAATTACGATAAAAATAACCCGGTGCGCCTCAACCCCTCCGTTGAGTGACGGGCCGCATCCCCAGGAGGCTCCATGAACCTCGATTCCACCGCGTCGGATCTGGTTTATCAGTCAGGCTTGGGCAACGAATTTGCCAGCGAAGCCTTGCCCGGCGCCTTGCCCGTCGGCCAGAACTCCCCGCAGAAAGCCCCGTACGGTCTCTATGCCGAGTTGTTTTCTGGCACGGCGTTCACCATGGCCCGCAGCGAGGCGCGGCGCACCTGGATGTATCGCATCCGACCGTCGGCCAACCATCCGGCCTTCACCAAGCTCGAACGGCAAGTGGCGGGAGGCCCATTGGGCGACGTCACCCCCAATCGCCTGCGCTGGAACCCGCTGGATATTCCCGACGAGCCCACCGACTTCATCGACGGGCTGGTGCGCATGGCGGCCAATGCCGGCGCGGATAAACCGGCGGGCGTCAGCCTTTATCACTACCGGGCCAACCGCTCCATGGAACGGGTGTTTTTCAATGCCGACGGTGAGTGGCTGATCGTGCCGCAACTGGGGCGGCTGCGGATCGCTACGGAGCTGGGCGTGCTGGAACTGGCACCGCTGGAAATCGCCGTGCTGCCCCGGGGCCTGAAGTTTCGCGTTGAACTGCTCGACCCCCAGGCCCGTGGCTACCTCGCCGAAAATCATGGTGCGCCGTTGCGTCTGCCGGACCTTGGGCCCATCGGCAGCAATGGCCTGGCGAACCCGCGGGACTTCCTGACGCCGGTCGCCCATTACGAGAACCTCGCGCAACCGACAACCTTGGTGCAGAAATTCCTCGGTGAGTTGTGGGTGTGCGAGCTGGATCACTCGCCCCTCGATGTGGTGGCCTGGCACGGCAACAACGTGCCGTACAAATATGACCTGCGCCGATTCAACACCATTGGCACGGTCAGTTTCGATCACCCTGACCCGTCGATTTTCACCGTGCTGACCTCGCCCACGAGTGTCCACGGCCTGGCCAACCTCGATTTCGTGATCTTCCCGCCACGCTGGATGGTGGCGGAAAACACCTTCCGTCCACCGTGGTTCCACCGCAACCTGATGAACGAATTCATGGGCCTGATCCAGGGCGCCTACGACGCCAAGGCCGAAGGTTTCCTGCCGGGCGGTGCGTCCCTGCACAGTTGCATGAGCGCCCATGGCCCGGACGGCGAAACCTGTACCAAGGCGATCAACGCTGATCTTCGGCCAGCGAAAATCGACAACACCATGGCGTTCATGTTCGAGACCAGCCAAGTGCTGCGCCCAAGTCGTTTCGCCCTGGACTGCCCGCAACTGCAAACCGACTACGATGCTTGTTGGGCCTCGCTGCCTGTCACGTTCGACCCGACCCGGAGATAACCATGACTCAACTTTCCCCTGCCCGTAGCTGGGTCGCCAGCGCCAACGGCCACGCCGATTTCCCGTTGCAGAACCTGCCATTGGGTATTTTCAGCGTCGATGGCGGTGCCTTGCGCAGCGGCGTGGCGATTGGCGAGCGGATTTTCGATCTGCAGGCGGCGCTGCACGCGGGCCTGTTTGACGGCGCGGCGCGGCAAGCCGTCGAAGCCATGGCCGACGGCCAATTGAATGAATTTTTCGACCTGGGCCGCAGCGCCCGGGTGGCCCTGCGTGAACGACTGCTGGAACTGTTGCGCGAAGACAGTCCGTTGCGTGGCAAAGTTGAAACGGCGAAGCTGCTGCTCGTCGCCGCCGACTGCCAGATGCACCTGCCCGCCAGGATCAACGACTACACCGACTTCTACGTCGGTATCGAACACGCCCAGAATGTCGGCAAACTGTTCCGCCCCGATAACCCGCTATTGCCCAACTACAAATACGTGCCTATCGGCTACCACGGTCGTGCCTCGACCATTCGCCCGTCCGGCACCGACGTGCGTCGCCCCAAGGGCCAGACCTTGCCGGCCGGCCAGGCCGAACCGACCTTCGGCCCGTGCGCGCGCTTGGACTATGAGCTGGAGCTGGGCATCTGGATCGGCAAGGGCAATGCCCTGGGCGAACCGATCCCCATTGGCGATGCCGCCGAGCACATTGGCGGGTTCTGCCTGCTCAACGACTGGTCGGCCCGGGACATCCAGGCGTGGGAATACCAGCCCCTGGGGCCGTTCCTGTCGAAGAGTTTCCTGACCAGCATTTCGCCGTGGGTGGTGACGGCTGAAGCCTTGGAGCCGTTCCGCCGCCCACAGCCGGCGCGCCCGGAAGGCGATCCGCAACCGCTGCCTTATCTGCTGGACACCCGTGACCAGGCCGGCGGCGCCCTCGACATCGAATTGGAAGTTCTGTTGCTGACCGAGGCTATGGTCGAGCAGAACCTGCCGGCTCAGCGCCTGACGTTGAGCAACACCCGATACATGTACTGGACCGTGGCGCAGATGATCGCGCATCACAGCGTCAACGGCTGCCAGTTGCAGGCCGGCGACCTGTTTGGCTCGGGCACCTTGTCTGGGCCTGAAAACCATCAATTCGGCAGCCTGCTGGAAATCACCGAAGGCGGGAAAAAACCAATCGAACTGGCGTCTGGCGAAGTGCGCCGATTCCTCGAGGACGGTGACGAAATCATCTTGCGCGCCCGTTGCCGCCGCGAAGGTTTCGCCTCCATCGGCTTCGGCGAATGCCGGGGCAAGATCCTGCCGGCGCGTTGAGGGTAGCCATGGAACTCTATACCTACTACCGCTCCACCTCGTCCTACAGGGTGCGCATTGCGTTGGCCCTCAAAGGCCTGGATTACCAGGCCTTGCCCGTCAACCTGATCGCTGCGCCGGGGGGCGAGCATCGCCAGCCAGCCTATCTGGCGATCAACCCCCAGGGGCGGGTGCCGACGCTGCGTACCGATGAGGGCGCGTTGCTGGTGCAATCACCCGCCATCATCGAATACCTGGAGGAGCGTTATCCCCAGGTGCCGCTGCTCAGCGCCGACCTGATTGTGCGTGCCCACGAGCGTGGCGTCGCCGCGCTGATCGGTTGCGACATTCATCCCTTGCACAACGTCAGCGTGCTCAACCAGCTGCGGCAGCGGGGCCACGATGAAACGCAGGTGACGGAGTGGATCGGGCATTGGATCAGCCGGGGATTGGCGGCGGTGGAGCAGTTGATTGGCGACGACGGCTATTGCTTCGGCGCGCTGCCGGGGTTGGCGGATGTGTTCCTGATCCCGCAGCTGTACGCCGCCGAGCGGTTCACTGTTTCCTTGCAAGGGTATCCGCGGATCCGGCGCGTGGCGGCGTTGGCGGCTGGGCATCCGGCGTTCCAGCAGGCGCACCCGGCGAATCAGCCGGATACACCCACTTGATATTGATGTTGGCTGGTCTGCCGCTATCGCGAGCAAGCTCGCTCCCACATTGATCCGGGTGTACGCCGATCAAATGTGGGAGCGGGCTTGCTCGCGAAGACGATTCAACGGTCGACAAAGAGGTGCAGTCTCACGACAACTCAATGCACCACCGAATTCGGCGGCAGATGCCCCAGCCGCTCCGTCAGCCGGATTCGCTGGATCGGATCGTCACTGAGCATCAGCGCATGCTCCAGGTCGAAGCGTTCGGCGTTGGGGCAATCGAGCCGCTGGTACAGGCTGGCGCGGGCCAGGTAGTCGGCGGCGCTGGCGTTGCCCAGTTCCAGCACCCGTTCGGCGTCGATCAGGGCCGCGATGTAGTCGTCGTTCGCCAGATGCAGTTGGCGCAGGTTGCGCGACAGGCGCTGCAGCATCTGCATCGGCTCGGCGTTGACCAAGTGCTCGGCCTTGAGCGACATATTCGCGCCGTATTGGCGTTGCAGCAGTTCCCGGCAGTCGTTGGGGTACAACCGGCGGCCACCGCATGGGTCGAGCAGGTGGTCGGCCCCAGGTACCTTCAACAGGAAATGCCCGGGGAAATTGACACCGACCATCGGAATTTCCAGGCCGCGGGCCAACTCCAGGGCAATCAGCCCGAGGGCCAGGGGCTGCCCGCGTTTGCGCGCCAGGACTTTATCCAACAGCGCCGCTCGCGGCCGCAGCGGTGTGAAGTCGTCCTGGGCGAAACCCAGGTCGTTGAGCCGTCGTAGCAGAGGCTGGCCCAGCTCGCTGACAGGCAGCATCGGCAGGTCATGGCTGACCCGCTGTTGCAGTTCCTTGAATTCCCTCAGCAAGACCGGAACGTTGACGTCGCGATCATGTTCGGCAGCGATCCACAACGCTGCTTCGAACAACGCCGGCGGCGAGCGGTGCAGGCAATCAAAAAAGGCTTGGCGCGGTTTCATCGAACTCTCCGGGCTATGCTCCCGTTTTAGCCCTGCCATGGATTTTCGTCCAGTCTCCAAAAGATGCTGTGACAGGTTATGCCGAAAAAGACTGACCACCCAGGCGACTTATTCCGGCGTGCTCCAGCAATTTTCGACTGCACGCCTATACTGGCGAAACAAACAAAAGTGATTCGGGAGCCTTACGATGTTTGCTCTCATGCAAAGCTCCCGCCTTGAATCGCTGCACTTAAGCGTAGACCCGACGACCGGGTTGAAGGCGGTGATTGCCATTCATTGCAGCCGCCCCGGGCCTGCCCTGGGAGGCTGTCGTTATCTTGCCTACCCCGACGACGAAAGTGCCGTGGCAGACGCCGTGCGCCTGGCCCAAGGCATGAGCTACAAGGCGGCTCTGGCTGGTTTGCCCGTGGGCGGCGGGGTGGCGGTGATCATGCGTCCGGCCCATGTGGAGAGTCGGGCGGCGCTGTTCGAAGCCTTTGGTCGTTGCATCGAGCAATTAGACGGGCGCTATATCACCGCCATCGACAGCGGCACGTCGGTGGCCGACATGGATTGCATCGCCCAGCAGACCCGCCATGTCACCAGTACCACCGCCGCGGGAGACCCTGCGCCCCACGCGGCGATGGGTGTCTTTGCCGGCATCCGTGCCACCGCCATGGCTCGCCTGGGCAGCGATAACCTCGAAAGCCTGCGGGTGGCGATCCAGGGCCTGGGCAATGTCGGTTATGCCCTGGCCGAACAGCTGCATGCGGCGGGGGCCGAATTGCTGGTCAGCGACATCGACCCTGGCAAGGTGCAACTGGCCATGGAGCAACTGGGCGCCCATCCGATCGCCAACGACGCGCTGCTCAGCACACCCTGCGACATCCTCGCCCCTTGCGGCCTGGGCGGGGTCCTCAACAGCCAAAGCGTGGCGCAACTGCGCTGCTCGGCCGTTGCCGGCTCAGCCCACAATCAGTTGAGCAACCTGCAGGTGGCCGATCAGTTGGAAAGACGCGGGATTCTCTATGCGCCGGACTATGTGATCAACTCCGGCGGGCTGATCTACGTCGCCCTCAAGCATCGTGGTGAAGAGCTGCCGACGATCACCGCGCACCTGTCGAAAATCGGTGCAAGGCTTACGGAAGTCTTTGCGCATGCCCAGGCGGAAAAGCGCTCACCGGCCCGGGTGGCCGATGAACTGGCGGAGCGCCTGTTGTACCGCTGAAAATCAAAAAGGAAATCATTGGTAGCAGTGAAGCAGTGAAGCAGTGAAGCAGTGAAGCAGTGAAGCAGTGAAGCAGTGAAGCAACCTATCTGTGGGAGCAAAGCTTTCTCGCGATGCAGGCGCCGCGACTGTTCAGGCTAACCGAGTCATCTTCATCGCGAGCAAGCTTTGCTCCCACAGATAAATTTCCTTGCCACAGTTTTTCCGCAATTACCTCAGCAGGTAAACCGGAAAGCATTCACACAAATGCATCACTCGGCGCCGGGTGTTATCCAGGCGTGCGGCGTTGTTCGGCTGTTCCAGCAGGTCGGCTATCAGGTTCGCCACTTCGGCACATTCCGCTTCACCAAAACCGCGTGTGGTCAGGGCAGGGGTGCCGATGCGAATGCCGCTGGTGATCGCCGGTTTCTGCGGGTCATTGGGGATCGCGTTTTTGTTCAGGGTGATATGGGCGCTTTCCAGCAGCGCCTCGGCGTCTTTGCCGGTGATGTTCATCGAGCGCAGGTCGAGCAGGAACATGTGGCAGTCGGTACCGCCGGACACCACCCGCAAGCCACGCCGGGTCAGGACGTCGGCCATGACCCGGGCGTTGTCGACCACCCGCTGCTGGTAATGCTTGAACCCGTCGCCCAGGGCTTCGTTGAAAGCCACGGCCTTGGCGGCGATGACGTGCATCAGCGGGCCGCCCTGGTACACCGGGAAAATCGTCTTGTCGAGCAGGGCGGCGTATTGCGCCTTGGCCAGGATCAGGCCGCCGCGGGGGCCGCGCAACGTCTTGTGGGTAGTCGAAGTGATGAAGTCGGCGATGCCCACCGGCGAGGGGTACACGCCGGCGGCGATCAACCCGGCGTAGTGCGCCATGTCCACCATCAGGTAGGCGCCGATTTCATCGCAGACCTTGCGAAAGCGCTGGAAATCAATGGTCCGCGAATAGGCCGAGGCTCCGGCAATGATCATCTTCGGCCGGTGCTCCCGGGCCAGGGCTTCCATTTCTTCGTAGTCGAGGGTTTCGGTTTCCGTGTCCAGGCCATAGGAAAAGGCCCGGTAGATTTTGCCGGAAAAATTCACCGAGGCGCCGTGGGTCAGGTGGCCGCCGTGGGCCAGTGACATGCCCAGGATCGTGTCGCCGGGTTCCAGCACCGCCAGGAAAACCGCTTGGTTGGCCTGGGAGCCGGAATGCGGCTGCACGTTGACGTATTCGCAGTTGAACAATTTGCGCGCACGCTCGATGGCCAGGTTCTCGATTTCATCGACGACCTTGCAGCCACCGTAGTAACGCTTGCCCGGATAGCCTTCGGCGTACTTGTTGGTGAGCACGGAACCCTGGGCCTGGAGCACTTCTTCGCTGACGTAGTTTTCCGAAGCGATCAGTTCCAGGTGGGTTTCCTGGCGGTTGCGCTCGCGGTCGATCAGGCGGGCAACGGCGGGATCGAAATTTTGCAGACTCATGGTGTGATTCCTTAGATAAACGCTTCGGCCAGCGGCGCAGTCATGGTGTGCGGCAACACCCGCGGCTGGCTTTTGGACGAATCGGACAGAAAAATGGAGGTGTCTTTCAAACCGCTGCCGGTGATCAGGATCACGGCGGTTTGCGGGGTGTCGGGGTGTGTTTCTGCGTACTTGAGCAGGCCGGCGAAGGCACTGGCGGCGCCGGCTTCCGGAAACACGCCGGTGCTGGCGGCCAATCGAGAGGCGGCGGCGACAATGCTTGGGTCGCTGACGCAGATGAACTCGCCGCCACTGGCCGTTACCGCGCGCATGGCCTTGAGGCGATCACGCGGCAGCGCCACGTTGATGCTGCTGGCCAGGCTGGTGGGCGGCAGGCGTTCGGTTTGTTGCATCGAGCGGTCGTAGCGCCAGGCGCGATACATGAAGTTGCTGTGCTCGGCCTGCACGCCGATCAGGCGCGGAATGCGTTCGATCCAGCCCAGTTGCAGCAGGTCGAAAAAGCCTTTGTAGACCGAACCCAGGATGCAGCCATTGCCGACGGGCACGAATACCAGGTCCGGCACCTGCCAGTTGAGCTGTTCGCACATCTCGAAGGCGACGGTTTTCTTGCCTTCGCTCATGTACGAGTTGATCCCGGTGGTGCGGTTGTACCAGCCGTGTTTTTCGCAGGCGTCGAGGCATTGTTCGAAGGCTTCGTCGTATTGCCCGTCGACCAGCACGATCTCGGCGCCATAGCCCTGCATCTGCGCGAGCTTTTCCCGGGGCGCGCTCTTGGGCAGGTAGATGACGTTGTGCAAGCCCAGGCTGGCGCTCATCCCGGCCAATGCCGAAGCCGCATTGCCGGTGCTGGCCACCGCCACGGTGCGCGCACCGGATTGCATGGCGTGGGCCACCGCCAGCGCGCTGGCGCGATCCTTCAATGACCCGGTCGGTTGCCGCGATTCGTCTTTTACGTAGACTTTGATCCGGGCACCCTTGCCGAGCAATTCCGGGCGCGAGTACAGCGGCGTATTGCCCACCAGTAACGGTGGAATGAACTGCGTCGAGCTCAACGGCATCAAGCGGTCATAGCGCCACATGCCACGGGCGTGGTCATGGGCCAGGCTGTCCCGGGACCATTCGCGCTTGAGTGTGGGGTAGTCGTAAAGCGCATCCAGGGCACCATCGATTTGGCAATGAGGACAGTAGTAGCTGACCTCATGGGGCTGGTAGCTTCGATCGCAAGCCAGGCACTGCAATACATACGCTCTGTACGAATTTTTCATGGTCACCCTCTGAAAGTACGCTGTGCTGGTGCTTTCCTTGCCAACGTCGGTCCGGCGCACCGGACCGACGGGCACTCCGCTGGCAGCAGGTGTTTCAGATCACCATGATGGCGTCGATGGCGACCAGGGTATTGCGGGCCAGCGCACTGGCGCCGGCGGTGGTGCGGGCCGGGTACGGCTTGGTGAAATATTCTTCCATCACGCGGTTGAGGGTCGGGAACTCACTCAGGTCGGTAATGAACGCCGTGACCTTGACCACGTTCGCCAGGGTGCCGCCTGCCGCTTCGGCCATTTGCACCAGGTTGTCGAGGGTCTGGCGCAGTTGGCCTTCGAAATCCTTGGCCAGCACTTCGTTGTTCAGCGCCGAGACCGGGGTCTGCGCCGACAGGTAGATGGTCTGCCCGTGGCTGACCTTGATGCCCTGGGAATAGGAGCCCAGCGGTAGCGGCGCCTTGTCGGTGAAAATGACGTTCTCTTCGCCCAGGAAAGGTTTGGCGGCGGACTGGATGTGAGCGGTGGTTTGCATAGTGACGTTCCTTGTTAAGTGGATGGGTTAGTGCAAATCGGCAACCTGCTTGACGGCCAGGCTGGAAAATTCCTCGTCGCGACAACGGGCCGGGGAAAAATGCTGGTAGTTGAGTTGCAGCGCCGCCAGGTCGGCCGGCAGGGCGATGCCCAGCGCCGCATGACTGCATAGGCGGGCAATGGCGGGCGCGGCCTGGATGCCGTAGCCACCGAGGGCGGCGAGCCAGATAAAACTTTCTTGCCGTGGGTCTTGGCCGAGCACCGGCGAGCGGTCGGCGACGAAGGTGCGCAGGCCCGCCCATTTGTTGATGATCGAGCGGGGGCGCAGGCGCGTGGTGTTTTGCAGGCGATCCATGGTGATGGCCAGGTCGAGCTCTTCCGGCAGCGCGTCGCAGGGCAACGATGGGTTTTCATCGCAGGGCGAGACGATCAGTCGCCCGGCTTCAGGCTTGATGAAAATGTCCTCGTCCACCGTGCCCAGGTACGGCGTGTGGTGCACGTCGCACTGTGGATCGACCGCTAGCACGGTGCGCCGCAATGGTCGGACACCGACCTTGGGCACGCCGCAGCGCTCGGCGAACTCATCGGCCCAGGCACCGGCGGCGTTGACCACGATGGCGCTTTGCAGCTGCTGGCCGTCCCGGATGTGCAAGCGCCAATGCCCGTCGGATATTCGCCACGCAGCACTTCGGTCTCGCGCTTGACCACGCCACCGCGGGCACGCAACCCGCTGAGGTAGGCACCGTGAATGCCGTGCACATCCAGGTCGAAGGCGCTGGGCTCGTAGATCCCGGCACTCCAGGTGCCTTCGGCGAGGTAGGGGACCAGTTCCTGTACTTGCTTGTCGTCGAGCAACTCGGCCGTAGGCACTTGGCCCAATACGGCGCTGAAACGCGCTTTGAGTTTTTCCACCCGCGCCGCCTGGGCCACGATCAACGCGCCCCGTGGCGCCCAGAGTGGATGCTCGGCCAGACCTTCGGGCGGATTCTCGAAAAAGCGCCGGGACGCGCAGGTCAGCGAACGGATCTGCTGGTTGCCGTAGCTTTCCATCGAGATCGCGGCCGAACGCCCCGTGGTGTGGTAGGCCAGTTGTTGTTCCTGTTCGAGCAGGCAGACGCTGCCATGGGCCGCCAGTTCATAAGCGACTGAGACGCCGGCGATGCCGCCACCGACCACGATGAAGTCGTAACGAGCAGTCATGGTCGGCTGCCCTCGGCGATAACGGCGGCTTTGCTTTCCCGGGTGTAGGTCAGCACGAAATGCGCCACGAGACCAAAGATCAGCCCCCAGAACGCGGCGGCCAAGCCGAGGAAACTCATGCCCGAAGCGGTGACCAGAAAGGTGATCAGCGCGGCTTCCCGTTGCTTCTCATCCGCCATGGCGCCGGTCAGCCCGGCACTGATCGCGCCAAACAGGGCGAGGCCGGCGAGGGAGGCGATCAATTCTTTCGGCAGGGCGGAAAACACCGAGGCCAGGGTCGCGCCGAAAGTGCCCATCAGGATGTAGAACACCCCGCAGGCAATCCCGGCGATGTAGCGTTTGTCGCGGTCCTCGTGGGCTTCGCGGCCGGTGCAGATCGCGGCGGTAATGGCCGCCAGGTTAAGACCGTGGGACCCGAACGGGGCCATCAGGGCCGAGCCAATCGCGGTGACCGAAATGATCGAGCGCGCCGGCGTGTTGTAGCCCGAGGTGCGCAATACGGCCATGCCGGGTACGTACTGGCCGGTCAAGGTCACCAGCGCCAATGGCAGGCCGATGTTGATGATTGCGTGCCAGCTCCATTCCGGTGCGATGAAGACCGGATGAGCCACGGCGATGGTGATCGAGGTGCTGTTGAGTTCACCGAACGAGGCGGCCACCGCGCAGCCGATGATCAGCACCGACAGGATGGCGTAGCGTGGCGAGAATCGCTTGAAGACCAGGTACGCCGCGATCATTGCCAGCACCATCGCCGGCTGCAGCTTGATCGACGTGAACAGCTCGGCGCCGAAGCGGAACAGAATGCCGGCGAGCATGGCGGCGGCAATGGCCTTGGGCAGGCGACTCATCAACTTGTCGAACGCCCCGGACAAACCGACCACGGCGATGATCACCGACGCCACCACATAGGCACCGATGGCCTGGGGCAGGGTCACGGTGGGCAGCATTGACACCAGCAGCGCCGCCCCCGGTGTGGACCATGCGGTGATGACCGGGACACGCAGGCGCCAGCTCAAGAGGAGGCCGGTAATCCCGCTGCCGATGGAAATGGCCCAGATCCACGAAGACACCACGTCGTTGGGCAGGTGCGCTTCCTTGGCTGCCTGGAACACGATGATGAGCGGGCCGGCGTAGGAAATGATCACGGCGATGAAGCCCGCGATGACCGCTGACAGGGATAGATCCTTTCTGAATGTGTCCATGATGTCTCGACTTGGCGCGGCAGGAGCGCGCAGTGGGGGATTGAGTCGATTGCTTCGATTCGTAATCAGTGTATTTGAATGGATTGAGTTGATTCAATAGGGGGTGTGATTGTTACGAGATATTTTTCTGATATCACGGCGCTATTCTGCAATTTATTGCAGATAATATATTGATTTATATGGATATTATTTGTTGTAAAATTTCTTTAATCCACGCTGATAAACAATTCAATAATCGCATCAATCGACTCAATGGATCGAATGCGTCGAATTATTAGTTGCCTAACCTCCATGTGATATGCTCGGATATTCATCATTTCTACGATGGGCAGTGATCATTCATGTGGGTTCCCCAGCTAAGCGAGTTCAGCCAGCCGATGTATCTGTCGATTGCCGATGCGTTGGCGCGCGATATCAACAACGGCGTACTGAACGAGGGTGATCGCCTGCCGACCTTGCGAGAGCTGGCCACCACCTTGAATGTCACGCCAGGTACCATCAGTCGGGCGTACAGCGAAGCCCATCGGCGTCGGCTGGTGCAGGGGGAAGTGGGACGTGGCACTTATGTGCTCAACCAGAAGCAGCTGGAGCTGCCGGCCAGTAACAGCGCGTCCGCGCCGCTGAACCTGGGGCAGTCCGAACTGCTCGACCTTTCGATCATCAAGCCCTATAGCGAGACGCTGGAGTACTGGTTGCGCGGCGCGCTGGTGGGCATGGCCAAAAGCACCGATTTCGCCCGCGCGCTCGATTACGCGCCGGACGGCGGCCACCCGGCCCATCGCGAGGCGGGGGCGCAATGGTTGCGTCATTCATTGCCCGACGCGCAATGGCAGCAAGTGGTGATTACCGCCGGGGCCCAGCATGGCTTGATGGTCGCGATGAGCGCCCTGACCAACGCTGGCGACCTGGTGCTCTGCGAGACGCTGTGCTACCCGGGCATCATTTCCCTGGCCCACGGTCTTGAGCGTCGCCTGCGTGGCGTGCCGATGGATGACGAAGGCATCATTCCCGAAGCCTTGCGCGAACTGTGCCTGCGGGAGAAGCCGGCGATGCTGGTCTGCGTGGCGACCTGCCAGAACCCGACGGCGGCGATCATGTCGCAGAAACGTCGGGCCCAGATTGCCGCGCTGGCCGAGGAATTCGACTTCATCATCCTGGACGATGACATCTACGGCTTCCTGGCCACCGATCCGTCGATCAAACCCTTGTCGGCCTTTGCGCCGGATCGCTCGGTTTACCTGACCAGCCTGTCGAAATCGGTCATGCCGGCGCTGCGCATTGGTTACATCTACAGTCCGCCGAAATTGCTCTCGCGCCTGACGTCGATGGTGCGCAGCAGTGTGTGGATGCCGTCGCCGTTGACTGCGCAACTGGCCAGCAACGTGATTACCGAAGGCCTGGACAAGAAATTGATCCGCATCCAGCGCAACGAGGCGGCGGGGCGGCAAGCGATCGCTCGGGAAATCTTCGCCAATTTCGAGCTCAAGACCCAGCCGTATTCCTATCACGTCTGGTTGACGCTGCCCGAGCCGTGGACGAGCGACGAGTTCACCATGCTCGCCCGGGCCAACGGCGTATTGGTGCTCAGTGGCACCCAGTTCCAGGCTGAGCGTTCAGGCACCACCCGGTGCGTGCGGCTGGTGCTGATGTCGCCCACCAGCCAGGACGAACTGCGCTTCGCCCTGACCAAGTTGGCCAGCCTGATCGATTCGGATCCGCGTCGTTATTACTAAAAAGATCGCAGCCTTCGGCAGCGCCTACGCGGTGTAGGCGCAGCCGAGGGCTGCGATCTTTTGGTTATTCTTCCGACGGGTTGAGCAGTTCGGACAAGGCGTCCGGCTGGCTCTTGAATGCCTTGGCGAACACATCGCGATTTTTCGCCATGTAGATCCCGGCTTCCTCGACCTGCTGCTCGCTTAGCGATGGAACGGCTTTTTGCAACACTTCGGCCAGCAATTCGGCGAGTTCCAGCATTTTGTCATGACGGTCAGCTTCGGCTTTATCCATGAACAAGCGCTCCAGATCTCGGCTGCTGCGGTATACCACTTCGACGGCCATTCACCACCTCACATGCCTTCACATTGGTTTGTCTTTGCGACTACTGTATTTATATACAGGCAAAAGAATAAGCGAATCCTCTTGCTTTGGATAGTGGCTTTTTAATGTAGACCGATTTCGACATGTGAGCGCCAAGATGATGTGGACAAAGCTTGGGTAGGAGCAAGCCTTGTGGGAGCAAAGCTTGCTCGCGATCAGGCCGCATGAAGCTTCCAAAGTGCCGCATACCAGCCTATCGCCATCTCACCCTCACTCGCTGGCCTTTTTTCTGCATGCAGAACAACCGTCACGTCCAACCCGCATCATCCGGTCGAACCGACCTAAGGAAACTACATCGTGAAAATCAACTGGGCCGAGAACCTGCGCCAGAACGTCCATCAGCTGGCCGAGTCCCTGGGAAACCTCTTCGTCGAGACCTTCCACTACCTGGCGCTGTTCGCCATCGGTGCGGTGACCGCGTGGGCGGCGGTGATGGAGTTCTTGCAGATGCTCGAGGCGGGGCACATCAAGATCGATGACATCCTGCTGCTGTTCATCTACCTGGAATTGGGGGCGATGGTCGGGATCTACTTCAAGACCAACCACATGCCGGTGCGATTCCTGATCTACGTGGCGATTACCGCGCTGACGCGGCTGCTGATTTCCAACGTTTCCCACCACAGCCCGCCCGACCTGGGGATCATCTACTTGTGCGGTGGTATCTTGCTGCTGGCGTTTTCGATCCTGGTGGTGCGCTACGCTTCGTCGCAGTTCCCCTCGGTGAAGATCGAGCACCCGCACCGCAAGGTTGGCGCGGGTTCCAGCGAGCATGCCGAAGTGGAGAAAGGCGAAATCTAGATCCCGGCGGCCGAGGGCGCCGGCCCCTGTGCATGCGGCGGTGGCAGCTTGATGTTGTCACCGCCGGTCATGGCTTCGAGGATGGCCACGGCGCTGTGGCCCTGCTCAATGGCGATGCCGAACTGAATGCTTTGCACCAGGCGTTTGAGCCGCTCCGGGTCGTTGCGCTGCTGGGCGCTGATCATGCGTTTGGCGACGATGCGCCCGCTCTTGGACAGGGTCAGCATGATGCTGCCATCCAGTCCCTGGATACTCAGGTTGATTTGATAATGCGGCGCAAAAGCGTCGGTAATGAGCTGAAAAGGGTTGTCCATGATGCGTCACCGCCTGATTGAACGTGCAGTTGTTGACCGGCCGTGATCGGGATTAGTTCGCAACACCGGACCATCGGCCATTCCATGATCGTGTTCATCTGAAGGTTCCTGGGGCCAGGCAGGCTTCAAAATCAAAGATCGCAGCCTGCGGCAGCTCCTAAAGGGAGTTAGCAAGGGGCATGCCGGAAAAAACGTCGGACAATGATCCCGGTGCCCAAGCGCCAAACGCTCTGGAATGCGGCTGCCCGTTTCGGGGCAATAACGTGCGGATGTTCGTTGACGGTGCAGGCGTGGAGGTGATTTGCAGCGGGTAGGCAGGGCGGGGCAACTCCCGACATTAACAGCGCTTTTGCCCGTTGTCCGGCTTTATTTGCATATGAATATTTATCTTTTTTTAGGGCTTGAATTGTTCTTCCGCCAGCCCGACTCTGTATTCAAGGGGCCGCTGCGCTAACGTCGACGGCCCCCGGCGAGCTAGCTGAAATAAGGGATGAACTATGCAAATCCAAGTCAACAGCGATAACCATATTCAAAGCAGCATCCGACTGGAGGAGTGGGTACGTACTACCATCGAAAGCACGCTCGAACGTTACGAAGAAGACCTGACACGGGTCGAGGTTCATTTGCGCGATGAGAACGGCGACAAGCCCGGCCCTCATGACCTGCGTTGCCAGCTTGAAGCACGGCCAAAGGGCCATCAGCCGATTTCCGTGACCCACAAGGCCGATTCGCTGGAACTGGCGATCGAAGGTGCAGCCACCAAACTTGAAAGTGCACTGGAGCATTTGTTCGGCAAACTGCGCGGCAAGCGCGCCGCCACCAAAGGCCCGACCGACTCGATTGCCCTGGCTGATGCCATGCTGGAAGAAGAATTCCTGGAGAACGAGCGGGCCGCACTCAACGGCTAAGCACGATCACTTAAAAATACTCACCGAACAAAAGGGCCTGCAATCGCAGGCCCGTTTCGCTTCAGCTATCCACCGCGACCCCGAGTCAGAACGCCACGGACGTCTGCACATACAGCGTGCGCGGCTCTCCCACGTACTTGCCCCGGTTGTTGTCATCGAACGAACGGGTGAAGTACTGGGTATTGAAGATGTTCTTCACGCCTACCGCCACGTTCAGGTCCGACAGTTGCGGGCCGAAATCATAGGCGGCGCGGCTGCTGAACAGCATGTAGCCGGGGATATTGCCGGTACTGCCGTCGGCGCTTTCATTACGGGTATTGGCGTTATCGGCAAACTGCGCGCTCTGGTAGGTGCTGTCCAGGTTCAACTTCCAAGGCCCGTCCGTATAACCCACGCCTAGCGTACCTTTGTGCTTCGAAGAGAAGGGCACGCGGTTGCCTTTGTTTGGTCCGTCCTCACGAATGGAGGCATCGACAAAGGCATACGTGGCATATACATCAAAACCGGCCAGCGCCGGGCTCAGGTCGTCGAGGGCGTAGTTGATGCTGGTTTCGATGCCCTGGTGGCGGGTCTCGCCTCGGGCGATCACCGAGTCGTTGGTCTGGTTGCTTTCATACTGGTTGTCGAAGTTGATCAGGAACGCGCCGATCTCTGCCCGCAGGTTGCCATTGTCATAGCGGGTGCCCAGTTCCCAGGTGCGGGCTTTTTCCGGTTTTACTTCGCCGCTGCTGACACGGTTGGGCATCTGGCTGTACTGCACGCTGCCGAACGAACCTTCGGTATTGGCATACAGATTCCACTCATCGGTCAGATGATAGAGCACGTTCAGTGCCGGCAAGGCCGTGTTGTAGTCACCCTTGTATTTCACATTCGTCAGGTTGTTGGTCTGCTGAGATTCGATCATTTCGTAGCGAACGCCAGGCGTGATGGTCCATTTGCCGATGTCGATCCGGTCATCGATGAAAAACGCGTTGGCCTCGGTGCCGCCACGCGTATCCCGGTCGTTGCGGCTGGAGGTGGTTGGCAATTCGTTGCTGGCGATGGGCGTGCGATAACGCAGTTCATGGCCGGCCTCGTTGATGTAGCGGTAGCCGACGCCGACCTCATGGCTGGTCGGGCCGAGGTCGAAACCTTGGGCGAAACGGGTTTCCAGGCCGCGCACCCAATATTCGCGAGGCGACAGGGACAGGAAGCTGCCCTGGTCCAGGTAGCCGCTGCGCAAGGTCTTGGTGAAGAACGTGCTGGCGGTGAATTCCCGGCGGTCCTGTTGGTAGCGGTAGCCGACGTTGACCAGGGTGCGACGACCCCAGAAACGGTCGTTCGGCCGGGTGGACTGGTACGGGTCGGCGTCGTAGTCGGCCACATTCAGGCCGCCGGGCATGTCGGCTTCGCCTTCGTAATACTGGGCCATGGCATTGAAGCTGTTGGCGTCGTCCAGCTGGTAGTTGCCCTTGAGGATCAGATCGTCGATTTGTGTGTCGCTGTGCTCGCGCCAGTCGCCGCCACGGGTGCCGGAATACAGCAGGGCGCCGCCCAGGCCGTTGTCGGCGGTGCCGCCAGCCAGCAGATTGGAGGAGGTCTTGAAGCCGTCGTGACTGGAGGACGGGCTCGTCTCGGTCTGGAAGCCGCCCTTCACCGTGGGGGCATCGGGAATCGCTCGCGTCACGAAGTTGACCACGCCGCCGACGTTCTGCGGGCCGTAGCGCACTGCGCCGCCGCCACGCACGACGTCCACCGCGTCCATGTTGCCCATGCTGACCGGCGCGAACGAGAGCTGCGGTTGGCCGTAAGGTGCGAACGGCACCGGGATGCCGTCCATCAACACCGTAGAACGTGAGGCCAGGCGCGGATTGAGCCCGCGAATACCAAAGTTCAGCGCCATGTCATGGCTGCCGGTGCCGTTGTTTTCCGGTGCGTTGACGCCGGGGATGCGATTGAGTACGTCCCGGGCCTGGGTCGCGCCCTGGCGTTCGAATTCCTCACGACGGATGACATCCCTGGCACCAGGGTGTTCGAAAACGTTGGCTTGCGCGGCATCGCCGAGCCAGTCACCGACCACGGTGGTGGTGCCGATGTCCAGCGCAGTGCTGGTGGCCGGTTGCAGGCTGAAGGCGTTGTTTCCCTCCGGCCGGGCTTGCAGGCCGGTGCCTTCGAGCAGCGCGTTCAGCCCTTGTTCCGGGCTGTAGCTGCCTTCCAGGCCACGACTCTGCAGGCCTGCGGTTGTCTGCGAGCCAAAGGAAATCAACACCCCGGCCTCGCGCCCGAACTGATTGAGGGCATTTTCCAATGATGACGGCGCGATGTGATAGGCCTTGGCCTCGGCAGCCTGCACGCAAGGCAGAGTAACGAAACTCAAGCTGGCCCCCAGGAGCAGGTGGCGCAGGGTGCGGGCGAGCGGGGTGAGGCGGGTGGGTTGCTGCGGCATGGATGAGGATCCCGAGAAGGTTGTATCGAAGTGCTTTCCTTCTCTGTCACCCGAGACGGGAAAAACGGCTCACTGGCGCACCACTTTTTTTCAGGAGGGGCGGCCATTGGTTCACGCGCGAGCCTCGACCGTGACCCAATAGCGGGTGAAACGACGCACTTTTACCGGCAGGCTGACCTCCAGCAGGTCGAGGATTCGTTCGCTGTTGTCCAGCGGATAGGTTCCGGAGATCAGAAGGT
Source organism: Pseudomonas sp. SWRI179 (assembly GCF_014268705.1). Classification (NCBI taxonomy): domain Bacteria; kingdom Pseudomonadati; phylum Pseudomonadota; class Gammaproteobacteria; order Pseudomonadales; family Pseudomonadaceae; genus Pseudomonas; species Pseudomonas sp. SWRI179. Next base: position 22,775 of record NZ_JABWRA010000016.1, read on the forward strand.
TGGCGACTGCCTCGTCGCAGTGCAGTTGGCCGCGTCGGTAACGGCCGAGTTCGTCGAGGAAGTCCACGAGGCGCATATGCGCGGCTATCAGCATGCCTTCCGTCCAAGCGCCGCTGTTGGCGTCCAGCGCCGTGGAGGGCCCGGCACCGTTGACGCCAAGGCTCAGTTGTCGTGCTGTCGCCAGTGACAAGGCCGGACCGTCTCGGCTATGAATGTCCACCTGGCCTTCAAACGCCGTCACCTGGGTGTGTTCCGGATATTCGCGGACGTTGAACCGGGCGTCGCGGCTTTCCAGCAGGCCGTAGGCCGTCACGACTTGCAGGGGCCTCGGGTCCCGGGCGACGGTCAGCAACAGTTCCCCTTCCAGCAGGCGGATCAAGCGGCGTTGAGCGTCGAAGCGAACGTCTACCGCGCTGCCAGTGTTGAGCTGCAACTGACTGCCGTCATCCAGCGTCAGGCGTCGCCGCTCGCCCACCGGGCTGCGAAAATCGGCCATCAATGGCGGCAGCAGTTGGCGCTCACGCAGGCCCCAGGTCAACGCCGAGCCGGCGCCAAGCACCAGCAACATCTTCAGAGCTCGACGCCGCGCCGCGGACTTCGGTGCATTGAGGGCCGCATGGGCCAGCGGAGGCGACACGCTGCGCAGTCGCTGATTGACCCGCTGGATATGCTCCCAGGCACGGCGATGTTCGCCGTGGGCATCGAGCCAGTGTTCCCAGGCTTGCTGCTGGCGGGTATCGAGTGGGCCTTGCTGCATTTCCAGCAGCCAGTGCACGGCCTGCTCGGCGACTTGCGCGCTGACGCCCGGTGCGCCGTTGATCGGTGGGGTCATAAGGCAAAGTAGCAGCGCATCGCTGCCTTGTTCAGGTGACGCTTGACCGTCGCCAGGGAAATCCCCAATTCACGGGCGATTTCGTTGTAGGTCAGGCCATCGACCTGAGCCAGCAGAAACGCCTGCTTGACCGCGCGCGGCAACCCATCGAGCAGTTGGTCCAGTTCCATCAGGGTTTGCAGGATGATTGCCCGGTCTTCCTCCGATGGCGTCACGAGCTCCGGCAATTGGGCAAGGGCATCGAGGTAGGCGCGCTCCAGGTCTTGACGGCGGTAATGGTTGAACAAGACGCGCTTGGCAATGGTGGTGAGAAACGCACGGGGTTCCAGGACCGGCTGCGGATCGCGCGCAGTCAGGACGCGCATGAACGTGTCCTGGGCCAGGTCGGCGGCACTGTCGGGGCAGCCGAGTTTTCTTCGCAACCAGCCGTTGAGCCAACGGTGATGGGCGTTGTAGAGCACTTCGACGGTGTGTGCAGGCGGCAACGAGGAACATCCCGACAGCGCTTAGCTGTGCTAGAGAACAAGAATTGTTCGCATTGTAGGGGCGCAATGGTGGCTACGGCAATCGGGACGAGTGCCTGGTTGTTTCATTTGGCCGGGGCACGCGGGTGCTTAGCGCAAGAATGCCTGTCGATACTCTCCGGGGCTTGCGCCCAAGGCCTGGCGAAAACGGTGGGTGAAATGACTGGCGCTGGCAAACCCGCAGGCCAGCGCCACGTCGCCCAACGGCTGGGACGTGCTGCGCAACAATTGCCGCGCGCGGGCCAGCCGCCGGGCCAGTACATATTGATGGGGTGGCAGCCCGAAACTTTCGCGGAACATCCGCGCAAAGTGATATTCGGACAACGCACACAGCGCCGCCAATTGCCCGAGGCTGATGGCCTCGGCCAGATGGCTGTCGACGTAATCCACCAGCAACCGTCGCTGGTGAGCCGCCAGGCCGCCCTTGAGGCGAAGCCCCTGGCGCTGGCCGACCTGGCTGAGCAACAGGTGGTTGAGCAGGTCATGGGCCAGGCTGGTCGTCAGCAGGCGTTCGCCGGGTTCGTCCCAGTTCAGTGCGATCAACTGGCGAAAGCGCTGGGCCTGTTGCGGGTCGTCGAGGAACGTTTCCTCGTGCAGTTGCACTTGCCGGGGTTCGCGGTCCAGCAGGGTGATGCAGCCAAGGGCGAATTGCTCCGCGCTGAAATATAGGTGGGCGAGGCGGATGTCGCCATTGATGACCCAGGCGGACTCATGCCCGGCCGGCAAGATGCAAAGTTTGTCCGGTGCGCCTGTGGTATCGGGCCGTTCACGACGAAACGTGCCGGTGCCCCCCGCGATGTAGCACGACAGCGTATGGTGCGTCGGCGCCTCGTAGTCCCGGGCGTCGTGGTGATTGGTCCACAAAGCGGCCGCCATGCCGTCTCCGAGCTCGGCACTGTGCTCCAGGCGAGCGTTGGGCGAGCTGTTGAGGGCTTGGAAGACTTGTAGGGTCTGCAGTGTGGACATGATCGGTTCTCCAACGTTTGCATCCTACTCCGTAGACTGTTCCCTGCCAGCCCATCGCTCATAAAAACCGCAAGATTACGCAAGCGACGGGCAAGCATCGGCGTGACACTGGGGGTCATTGCCAGGAGTCACCGTCATGAACCTCTCGTTGTACCTGCTCACCGTGCTCATCTGGGGCACCACCTGGATTGCCCTGAAACTGCAGTTGGGTGTCGTCGCCATCCCGGTGTCGATCGTTTATCGCTTTGGCCTCGCCGCATTGATCCTGTTTGCCATGCTCTTGCTCAGCCGGCGCTTGCAGGTGATGAACCGGCGCGGCCACTTGATTTGCGTTGCCCAGGGCCTGTGCCTGTTCTGCATCAATTTCATGTGCTTCCTGACCGCCAGCCAGTGGATCCCCAGTGGTTTGGTCGCCGTGGTGTTTTCCACCGCCACGCTCTGGAACGCCCTCAATGCCCGGGTTTTCTTCGGTCAACGGATTGCCCGTAACGTATTGCTGGGCGGCGCCTTGGGGCTGTTCGGGCTGGCGTTGTTGTTCTGGCCGGAGCTGGCCGGTCACAGCGCGAGCCCGCAAACGGTGCTCGGCTTGGCGCTGGCGCTGCTGGGGACGTTGTGTTTTTCAGCGGGCAACATGCTTTCGAGCCTGCAACAGAAGGCTGGCCTCAAGCCGTTGACGACCAACGCCTGGGGCATGGCTTACGGGGCGGCGATGTTGTCGGTGTGGTGTCTGTTCCAAGGCATTCCGTTCGATATGGAATGGAATGCACGTTACGTCGGCTCGCTGCTGTATCTGGTGATCCCGGGTTCGGTCATCGGCTTTACCGCCTACTTGACGCTAGTGGGGCGCATGGGGCCGGAGCGGGCGGCGTATTGCACCGTGCTGTTCCCGGTGGTGGCGTTGAACGTCTCGGCGTTTGTCGAGGGCTACCAGTGGACGGCGCCGGCATTGGTGGGGTTGGTGCTGGTGATGCTGGGGAACGTGCTGGTGTTTCGCAAGCCCCGGCCAGTAGCCGTGAAAGTCGCGCTGGGTGCTCGCTGAGCGATTGCCTCTGGCGATAGATCCTGTGGCGAGGGAGCTTGCTCCCGCTGGGTTGCGAAGCGCCCCCAAGGTGTATCTGCCGCCACGGTGCATCAGATAAACCGCAAGGGGCTGCTGCGCAGCCCAGCGGGAGCAAGCTCCCTCGCCACAGTGTGTTTTATTTCCAGACTTGTGGGTTGACCAGGTTCTTCGGTCGCTCGCCCAGCAAGGCACTGCGCAAGTTATCCACAGCAAGGTTGGCCATGGCCTCACGGGTCTCGTGGGTGGCGGAGCCGATATGGGGCAGGGTCACGGCGTTCTTCAGCTGGAACAGCGGCGATTCAGCCAGCGGTTCTTTCTCGTAGACATCCAGCCCGGCACCGCGGATGCGACCGTTCTGCAAGGCTTCGATCAGCGCTGGCTCATCCACCACCGGGCCACGGGAAATGTTGACCAGGATGGCGCTTGGCTTCATCAGCCCCAGTTCACGCTGGCCGATCAAATGGCGGGTCTTCTCGCTCAATGGCACCACGAGGCAGACGAAATCGGCTTCGGCCAGCAACTGGTCCAGTTCGCGAAATTGTGCGCCCAATTGGTTTTCCAGCTCGGTCTTGCGGCTGTTGCCGCTGTACAGGATCGGCATGTTGAACCCCAACCGGCCACGCCGGGCAATGGCTGCGCCGATGTTGCCCATGCCTACGATGCCCAAGGTCTTGCCATGCACGTCGCTGCCGAACAGTTGCGGACCGACGGTCGCTTGCCATTGCCCGGCCTTGGTCCAGGCGTCCAGTTCGGCCACGCGCCGGGCGCTGCTCATCAGCAGGGCGAAGGCCAGGTCGGCGGTGCTTTCGGTGAGCACGTCGGGGGTGTTGGTGAGCATGATCCCGCGCTCATTGAAGTAGGCCAGGTCGTAGTTGTCGTAGCCCACCGACACGCTGGAGACCACTTGCAGGTTCGTGGCGTTCTGCAATTGCTCGCGGCCGAGCTTGCGACCGACACCAATCAGCCCATGGACGTGGGGCAAGGCGTCGTTGAACTGCGCGTTGATGTCGCCGTTCGACGGATTGGGGACGATCACCTCGAAGTCCTGGCGCAGGCGCTCGATCATGGGAGGTGTGATACGGCTGAAGGCAAGTACGGTTTTTTTCATCGTGCAAGGCTCATCTGCAGGGAATACCAAGCACGCTAACATTCCTGGCGCGGGTTAGGCGAGAGGGGAGTTTGATTGGGATATCGCAAACTCCACCTGTGGGAGCGGGCTTGCTCGCGAAGGCGTCGGGTCAGTTTGCATTGATGTTGAATGCCAGACCGCTTTCGCGAGCAAGCCCGCTCCCACATTTGATCTGTGGTGGGCTGTGATTTTGTAACTTCTGATAATCCTAGGCAGCCCGCAGGGAAATGAAGGCGTAGTTGACCGGTGCCTCGGTGACCACGCTTGCGCCACTGGCCGTCACTTGGCTGGCAACGTCCTCGCCGGACAGGTGGAACTGCCATTCACCCGCTTCGGGGTCCAACGGCTGCGAGCGGGCCTGATCAATCGCGATGGCGAACGCGGCCATGTTCGGCAGGTAGGCCGTGAATCCGTCGCCCTTCAACGCCGTTGTGTGGATGCCCAGGGACACGCAGATGCGCGCCTTGATCGCGATCTCTTCACGATCGGCCTGGCGTGAACGTTCGATCAACCGAGCCAGCTCCTGGTCCACCAACTCACCGCCGATGATCAACTGCGGCCCCGTTTCCCACGATTCTGGCGGGCAGTCCTTGGCGGCGGTATTGAGCGGGATGTGCGGGTTGATTTCCATGGGGTAGATGCGGCAAACCAAAGGCCTGCGCTCATAGATGCGGCACAGGTTGTCGGCGTCCAGATTATGGCAAGGGCCTGGGTTATAAGCGGCGAAGGTAATTGCCACGAGCACCTCGCTCGTGCCGCTGCGGACCACTGCCGAACGGCGTTCGGCATGTTCGCGCTGCGCCACCGGAAGGCCGAGGCCATTGGGCAGGAAGGCCTCGACCAGGACAATCACCTGGCCGCCGTCATTCGCCCACATCCTGGCTTCGTCGAGCGTCAGGGGAACGTGATGACCGGTGCAGCATTTACCGCACCCTACGCAGGAAAACGTTGTGTTCATTGATCGACCGAAGGCAATAGGCTGAAAGCGGCGACAGAAAAACGCCGCGATAAGCCGTGCGAAGCAAGTTATGCGCCATTCATTGAGGGGCTTCGGCCGGGCGGATCGAGTCCCACTCGGTGACGAAGGCGGTCTTGGTTTTTTTGCGATAAAGGCACAGCTCGGTGCCCGTCGCGCCGTTCATGTGCTTCTGTGGGTATTGGCCTTGCAGTAACAGCGCCGTATAGCCTACCCGGTCATCAAATTGCGCGGCGGTACCGACAGGTTCGGGATCTTTCAAACCGCTGGCCTTGAGGCAACTGGCGAGCACTTTTTTGTCGTAGGCGGCCCACGCGTCGGGGCTGGAAGCCTGAGCCTGAAAGGCGATGGCGGCAGTGAGGCCGAGGAGCATCAGTGCAGGGGTTTTCATCGACAATGTCCTTGTTCGGGGGAACGAGGACAGGAGTATGCATGAGGTCGGGGCAGGGGTCAGAGGCCGCGACGATCGCAGCCTCCTTGAACTTGGCCCGCATCGACGCGGGGGGCTCAGCGACCTTGTTCGGCGACGGCCTTGGCCGCGGTGATCAGGCACTTGGTCAATTCGGGCGACGAAAATTTGGTAAGCACCCCGTTTGCGCCGGCCAATCGCGCTTTCTCACTGTTCATGGCGCTGTCCAGCGAGGTGTGCAGCAACACGTAGAGGTGGGCGAAATCCGGCGTCTCGCGCAGGGTCCGGGTGAGGGCGTAGCCGTCCATTTCCGACATTTCAATATCGGAGACGATCAGGTTGATCTCCTGCGCCGTGCCCTGCAGCTCCAGCAGACAATCGATGGCTTCCTTGGCGCTGCGGGCGGTATGGCATTGCAGGCCCAGGTTGCGCAGGGTGTGCACCGATTGCTGCAAGGCGACTTGACTGTCATCGACCACCAGGATCCGGGCGTTGCCCAGGACTTCGGCGTCTTCCATGCTCAATTCGGTCGGCGCGGTTTCGATCTGCGCCGGCGCGATGCCGTGGATGACCTTTTCGATATCCAATACTTGCACCAGCGTGCCGTCCACCGAGGTCACGCCAGTGATGAATGCGCGCACGCCGCCGGAGCCGTAGGGCGGCGGTTTGATGTCGGTGGTCAGGCAATGCACGATCTTGCTGACCGCCTGCACATGCAGGCCCTGCTTGGAACGGCTGACGTCGGTGACGATCAGGCAGCCGCCGTCCGGGTCTTCCAGCGGCCGCTCGCCAATGGCGCGGCTCAGGTCGATCACCGACAGCGAGGTCCCGCGCAGGGTGGCGATGCCTTTGACGTGGGGATGGGACTCCGGCAGCTTGGTCAACGGTGGGCAGGGAATGATTTCACTGACCTTGAGCAGGTTGATCGCCATCAGCTTGCCGCTGCGCAAGGTAAACAGCAGAAGCGAAAGTGAATCTGCGCGGGCTTTGTTGGAAGACATAAAAACCTTCTGTGGAAAAAGGTGGGGCGAGCATGAAGGTCGCCAGAACAGCTTGTGATATTGGGTTATCGACTTGTCGGGGGCAGGCTTTAGGGTGAAAGCCTGTCGATCGCATGGATCGTTGTAACAAGATCCTTGTGCGGGATAGCTTTTGTGGCGAGGGAGCTTGCTCCCGCTCGGCCGCGCAGCGGTCGTAAGATTCGAAACCGCGCTGCGGTTGATGGGCCTGCTTCGCAGCCCAGCGGGAGCAAGCTCCCTCGCCACAAAAGCACCTCCAACCACTATTTCAGGCCAAGCCGTTTGGCCATCCGCCCCAGGTTCGCTCGGTCCAGCCCCAGCTCCCGGGCGGCGCTGGCCCAGTTGTGCTGGTGACGCTCCAGGCAGGCGGCGATCAGATTGCGTTGGAACGCGTCCACCGCTTCGCGCAAATCCCCCGTCACGCCTGGTGCGACCGGTGCCGGGTTGGGGGATGACGGTTCGGCGTTATCCACAGGGGCGTGGGGCAAATCCAGGTCCTGGGCGCTGAGGCTGAGGATTTTCGGGCGCGCCGGGTAGCGACCCAAGGCCTTCAGGGCGCTACGGCCGATCAGGTGTTCCAGTTCGCGCACGTTGCCCGGCCAGTCGTAGGCCAGCAATGCGGCCTGGGCGTCGCTGGTCAGGCGCAGGCTGCCCAGGCCCATGCGCGAACGATTCTGTTCGAGGAAGAAGCCGCTGAGCAGCAGCACGTCCCGCCCACGCTCACGCAGCGCCGGCACCTGCAAGGGATACACGCTCAAGCGATGATAGAAGTCGGCCCGGTAACGGCCGTTGCGCACTTCTTCGGCGAGGTCGCGATTGGTGGCGGCGATCAGGCGAACATCGACCCGGTGCTCCTTGTCCGAACCCAGGCGCTGCAGTTGGCCGCTTTGCAACACCCGCAGCAACTTGGCCTGGACAGTCAGGGACAGCTCACCCACCTCGTCGAGGAACAAGGTGCCGCCGTCGGCCAGTTCAAACTTGCCGCGGCGGTCGTTCGTGGCCCCAGTGAAGGCGCCCCGGACATGGCCGAAGAGTTCGCTTTCCACCAGCGTATCCGGCAGGGCGGCGCAGTTGAGGCTGACCAGTGGCTGGCCGGCGCGTTTCGACGCGGCGTGGATGGCCTGGGCGACCAGTTCCTTGCCCACACCGGTTTCGCCGGTGATCAATACCGTCAGGTCGCTGCCGCCCACCAGCGTGATCTCTTCCACCAGGCGCTTGTGGGCCTTGCTCTGGCCGACCATGTCGCGGTGTTGCTGGCCGCTGGCCTGGCGATAGACCTCGGCGCGGCGATGTTCGTCCTCGGCTTTCAAGGCCAGGCGCTCGATGCGCTCGGCGGCGCTGACCGTGGCGGCGGCGAGGCTGGCGAAGGCTTGCAGGGCACTGAGGTCGATGGGTTCGAAGCGCTCCGGGTCCAGCGAATCCAGGGTCAGCAGGCCCCAGGGGCGCTCGTCGATGAACAGTGGGCAACCCATGCAGTCATGAACTTCCAGATGCTTGGCCAGCCCCTCGACCAGCCCGTCGTAGGGATCGGGCAGGTCACTGTCAGCGGCGAAGCGGGTGGGGTGCGGGTTGGCCAGCAGCGCTTCGAAGCGCGGGTGTTCGCTGACCCGGAATCGCCGGCCCAGTGTATCGGTACTCAAGCCATCCACGGCGAGCGGCACCAGGCAATCTCCGTCCAGACGCAACAACGCCGCCGCATCGCAGGGCAGCAGGGCGCGCAGGGTGCCGAGCAGGCGCCGATAACGTTCACCTTCAGGCAGTTCACGGGACAGGTCGGCCACCAGCGGCAGCAGGGAGGTCAGCAGGGCGGTTGCGGTCATAATGACTCCGTGTAGTCGAAACGACTATAAGGTGAGCCGTGTCGATATGACTACATTGTTTTTAACTTGTTGATATTAAAGATAAAAAAATATGGCACGGAAACTGATATGACATAAGCAACTGTTATCGATCATACGCCAGGAGTCACCCTATGCTCAGTCGAGAAGAACGCGCCATCATTCGCTCCACCGTGCCCTTGCTGGAAAGCGGTGGGGAGGCGCTGATCACTCACTTCTATCGCATGATGCTGTCCGAGTACCCTCAGGTCCGCCCGCTGTTCAACCAGGCTCACCAGGCCAGCGGCGACCAACCACGTGCCTTGGCCAACGGTGTATTGATGTATGCGCGGCACATCGACCAGCTTGACCAATTGGGCGACCTGGTGGCGAAAATCGTCAACAAGCACGTTGCCCTGCAGATCCTGCCGCAACATTACCCGATTGTCGGTGCGTGCCTGCTGCGGGCGATTGCTGAGGTGCTGGGCGAAGAAATCGCCACCCCCGAAGTGATCGCGGCATGGGGCGCTGCCTACAACCAGCTAGCGGATATCCTGATCGGCGCCGAAGCCGACATGTACGACAAGAAGGCCGAGGCGCTGGGCGGCTGGCGTGGCGAGCGCGAGTTCATCCTGGCGGCCAAGGTCCAGGAAAGCGCGGAAATCACCTCGTTCTACTTCGAGCCGGCGGACAAGGGCCCGATCCTGATGGCCGAGCCGGGCCAGTACATCGGCATGAAGCTCGTGCTCGATGGCGAGGAAGTGCGCCGCAACTATTCGCTGTCGGCCCTGGCGGACAATGGCCAGTACCGGATCAGCGTCAAGCGCGAGCCGGGCGGGCGGGTGTCGAACTTCCTGCATCATCATTTTGAGGTCGGCAGTCGCATCCAGTTGTTCCCGCCGTCCGGGGATTTCTACCTGACTGCCAGCGAAAAACCGTTGGTGCTGATCAGCGGCGGCGTCGGCATTACCCCGACCCTGGCCATGTTGCAGGCAGCGCTGCAAACCGAGCGGCCGGTGCATTTCATTCACTGCGCACGTAACGGCCGCGTCCATGCCTTCCGTGACTGGATCGACGATCTGGCCAAGCGGCATCCGCAACTCAAGCGCTTCTACTGCTACGACGAAGACGACGGGGTAAGCCCGGCGGCGGACAAGGTGGGGCTGTTGAGCCAGGAGCAACTGGCGCAGTGGCTACCGGAGCAGCGTGACCTGGACGCCTATTTCCTTGGGCCGAAGGGCTTCATGGGCGCCGTCAAGCGCCACCTCAAGGCCCTGGGCGTGCCCGACCGGCAGAGCCGCTACGAGTTCTTCGGCCCGGCGGCGGCGCTGGAATAAGGTCGCGGCAAGCCGGGAGACCGGGTTGCCTTCATCGCGAGCAGGCTCGCTCCCACAAGGGATTTGCACAGGTCTGACGGCCAGCACAGATCCAGGGTGGGAGCGAGCCTGCTCGCGAAGACGTCGGCACATCCGACATCAATGCAGGCGGATCTACCGCTTTCGCGAGCAAGCCCGCTCCCACAGGGGAATTGCGGTGGACACGATTCCTGTGAGCACCACAAAAAACTGTGGGAGCGAGCCTGCTCGCGAAGACGGTAGTACAGCCAGCTTGTTCACTGACTGACCCACCGCCATCGCGAGCAAGCTCAGCTCCCACAGGGATTTGTGATGAGTACGATATCTGTGAACAACCCGCAAACCCATGTGGGAGCCGAGCTTGCTCGCGATGGCGGCCGCAGCTCCACCCCTGTCCAACTGACCCGCATTAATCCCCGCTTAACTTTCTTGCGCTCTATTCCCTTCAATTGTCGACGCCCGCTGCTCGTTCACTGTCATGGTCAGCGTGTAGACTTCGGTACGTCCGATCGCGCGCCGGGTGTTGCGAGGCTGCGCGTCGATCCATACAGACAAAGGGAAACGCAATGAGTGAGGAAATGATGCGGCTGGGCCGCGAGCGGCGCTATCTGGTGCTGCTGGGGCTGATCTGCCTGGCACTGATCGGTGGTGCGCTGTACATGCAGGTGGCCCTCGGCGAGGCGCCGTGCCCGCTGTGTATCCTGCAACGCTATGCGTTGTTGCTGATCGCGATTTTCGCCTTCATCGGCGCCGCCATGCGCACCCGCCGCAGCCTGACGATCTTCGAAGGCCTGGTGGTGCTCTGCGCCCTGGCCGGGGCCGGTGTAGCCGGGCATCACGTGTACACCCAGTTCTTCCCCGCGGTCAGTTGCGGTATCGATGTCTTGCAACCGATTGTCGATGACCTGCCGCTGGCGAAGATCTTTCCGCTGGGGTTCCAGGTCGACGGTTTTTGCTCCACGCCCTACCCACCGATCCTGGGCCTGTCCCTGGCGCAATGGGCACTGGTGGCCTTCGTGTTGACGGTGGTGCTGGTGCCATTGCTGGTGTCGCGTAACCGCAAAACGCTTCGCTGAAACGCCTCAATGAAACGCCCCGGTTTCTCCCTTGGAGAGCCGGGGCGTTTTCTGTTTCACCCCTGAGCCGGAGCGTCCTTGATCCGAGGCAAGAATGACCTGCGACAACGTGCGACACGTTGTCACATATCTTGCGACGCTCAGCCTTTCCGACGGCAGTTAAACGCTCATTCCTGTAACAAAAAAACGTCTGGTTTCGCAGCCAGCGTCTCGCTTGCAGCAGGCATTTTTAACAGCGCGGCGTCAGGCGGCGCAGGCCCCTGAAAATGGGCGCTTGCCGGACAAAAAAGCTCTTGCGAATCGGCTCGAGCTGTCTAAATCGGGCGTAGTAGACCTACGTTTTTTGGGGTTCTTGTTGAGAATGAATTTCGATAAGATGCTGGCCCGTTGCAATATCAGCAAGAGATTGTTGCCGGATCGGATAAAAATTATTTCGGGATGAGACATGGTCTACAGCGCGTCACCTCACTACAATCGCCCGCACCGATTTTCCGACCCGGCTCAAGCTTGAGCACGAGAGTGGTCGAAGGGCGCCAGCGCCCCATGCGACCCCAGGTGTCGGTGCCTCCAACTATCCGCACCAAATGGAATTGGGCTTGAACTAGGCCTTTTGACCAACGAATAAGAACTCACTGCTGGCCCAGGATGTGTCGAACAGCCGCTGACGTTCGACGGGCAGCCCTTATTCAATCCAAGAAAATGCCAACCCTTGGCAGGGTGAAGTGTTGGCGATCAAAACCCAACTGCATTGCGCAAGCTGCTTTAGAGGTCGTGAGATGAGTAAAAACAGGTACCCCCGATTACTAGGCTTGTTGCCGCTGCTCGGCACGTTGCTGCTGGGAGGCTGCAACATGACCTTGCTCGATCCCAAGGGCCAGGTCGGCCTGGATGAACGAAACCTGATCATCACCGCCACGCTGCTGATGTTGCTGGTCGTTGTGCCGGTTATCGTCATGACCTTCCTGTTCGCCTGGAAGTACCGCGCAACCAACACCCAGGCCACCTACACGCCGAAATGGTCGCATTCGACCAAGATCGAAGTGGCGGTGTGGACCATTCCGGTGCTGATCATCATTGCCCTGGGTTATGTCACCTACAAGTCGACCCACGCCCTGGACCCTTATCGTCCGCTTGAATCCGACGTCAAGCCGATCACCATCGAAGTGGTCTCGATGGACTGGAAGTGGCTGTTCATCTATCCGGAACAAGGCATCGCCACGGTCAACAAGATCGTGTTCCCGGCCCACACGCCGATCAACTTCAAGGTCACCTCCGACACCGTGATGAACTCGTTCTTCATCCCGGGCCTGGGCGGCCAGATCTATGCGATGGCCGGCATGCAGACCAAGCTGCACCTGATCGCCAACCAGAACACCGAACTTGAAGGTATCTCCGCCAACTACAGCGGCGCGGGTTTCACCGGCATGAAGTTCAAAGCGACCGCCACCACCCAGGAAGAATTCGACGCCTGGGTCAACGAAGTGAAGAAGGCACCTAAACAGCTTGAAAAAGCTGAATACGAAGCCCTTTCCAAGCCGAGCCAGAACAACCCAGTCGAACTCTACTCGTCGGTTACGCCGAACCTGTTCCAGACCATCATCGACAAGTATGAAGGGATGAATCCGGGCAAGCCGATGCACCACGAGAAGAAAGACAAGGAAGTGGCTCACAACATGGAAGGGATGGACATGAGCTCGCATTCAGCTGCCGGGGCAGAGGAGTAAACGATGTTAGGTAAATTAAGTTGGGAAGCGATCCCGTTCCACGAGCCGATTGTCATGGTGACCCTCGCCATCATCGCGCTCGGTGGTCTGGCATTGTTCGCCGGTATCACTTATTTCAAGAAGTGGACCTACCTGTGGACAGAGTGGCTGACCTCGGTCGATCACAAGAAAATCGGCGTGATGTACATCATCGTCGCCATGGTCATGCTGCTGCGCGGTTTTGCCGACGCCATCATGATGCGTACCCAGTTGGCCATGGCCACCGAGGGTTCGCCTGGCTACCTGCCGCCTGAACACTATGACCAGATCTTCACCGCCCACGGTGTGATCATGATCATCTTCATGGCGATGCCATTCTTCACCGGCCTGATGAACCTTGCAGTGCCGCTGCAGATCGGCGCGCGCGACGTTGCCTATCCGTTCCTGAACTCCCTCAGCTTCTGGCTGCTGGTGTCCGGCGTGGTGCTGATCAACGTGTCCCTGGGTGTCGGCGAATTCGCCAAGACCGGTTGGGTTGCCTATCCGCCGTTGTCGGGGCTGCAATACAGTCCGGGCGTGGGGGTGGATTACTACATCTGGGCGCTACAGCTATCCGGGTTGGGGACAACGCTGACGGGGGTCAACTTCCTGGCCACCGTGCTGAAGATGCGTACCCCTGGCATGAAGTTGATGGACATGCCGATCTTCACCTGGACCTGCACCTGGGCCAACGTGCTGATCGTCGCTTCGTTCCCGATCCTCACCGCTACCCTGGCGCTGCTGACGCTTGACCGCTACATGGATTTCCACATTTTCACCAATGAACTGGGTGGAAATCCGATGATGTACGTCAACCTGTTCTGGGCCTGGGGTCACCCCGAGGTGTACATCCTGATCCTGCCGGCGTTCGGTATTTTCTCCGAAGTCATCTCGACCTTCTCCGGCAAGAAGCTGTTTGGCCACCACTCGATGATCTACGCTTCCGGCGCGATCTCGGTACTGGGCTTCATGGTTTGGTTGCACCACTTCTTCACCATGGGCTCGGGGGCCAGCGTCAACGCCTTCTTCGGCCTGGCGACGATGCTGATCTCGATCCCGACGGGTGTGAAGCTGTTCAACTGGCTGTTCACCATCTACCAGGGCCGCCTGCGTTTCACCAGCCACGTGCTGTGGACCCTGGGCTTCATGGTGACCTTCGCCATCGGCGGCATGACCGGCGTACTGCTGGCCATCCCGGGTGCGGACTTCGTGTTGCACAACAGCCTGTTCGTGATCGCGCACTTCCATAACGTGATCATCGGCGGCGCCGTGTTCGGCTACATCGCAGGCTTTGCGTTCTATTTCCCGAAAGCGTTCGGCTTCAAGCTGCACGAAGGTTGGGGCAAGGCAGCGTTCTGGTTCTGGATCTCGGGCTTCTTCGTCGCGTTCATGCCGCTCTATGCACTGGGCTTCATGGGCATGACCCGTCGCCTGAACGCCACCACCAACCCTGAGTGGGTGCCGTACCTGTACGTCGCCATGTTCGGCGCGGTGATGATCGCGGTCGGTATCGCCTGCCAGTTGATCCAGCTGTACGTCAGCGTGCGTGATCGCAAGAAACCGGAAAACATGTGCGAACACGGTGACCCGTGGAATGCCCATACCCTGGAATGGTCGACTTCGTCGCCACCACCGTTCTACAACTTTGCCGTGCTGCCGAAAGCGGAAACCATCGACCCGTTCACCGAAGCCAAGGAAGCCGGTACCGCGTACCAGGTTCCGGCCAAGTACGAGCCGATCCACATGCCCAACAACACCGCCACCGGTGTGGTCATGGGTGCGCTGTTGACCGTGTTCGGTTTCGCGATGATCTGGCACATCTGGTGGCTGGCCATCGCCAGCCTGGTCGGCACCGTGGCGTATTTCGTGATCCATGCCGCCCGTGACGATCAGGGCTACATGGTGCCGGTGGATGTCATCGAACGCATCGAAGCCGAGCAGCACAAGCGCCTGGTCGCGGCCGGGAAAGTCCCCGCCACCGCCACCCGTGTTGAAACCTCGTTGGAACAGGCTTAAACCATGTCGAACTTAGTGACCAATGTTGGACACGCCCATGGTCATGACCATGGGCACGATGACCATCACCACGACTCGGGCGAGATGACCGTATTCGGTTTCTGGCTCTACCTGATGACCGACTGCATTCTGTTTGCGTCGATCTTCGCGGTGTACGCGGTGCTGGTTAACAACGTCGCCGGTGGCCCGTCGGGCCACGAAATCTTCGAACTGCCTTATGTACTGGGCGAAACCGCGCTGCTGCTGTTCAGTTCGATCACCTACGGCTTCGCCATGCTGGCGTTGTTCAAGGGCAAGAAAACCCAGGTCCTGGGCTGGTTGGCCATGACGTTCCTGCTGGGCGCCGGCTTTATCGCCATGGAGATCAACGAGTTCCATATCCTGATCGCCGAAGGCTACGGCCCTAGCCGCAGCGGCTTCCTGTCCGGGTTCTTCACCCTGGTCGGCACCCACGGCCTGCACGTGACCAGCGGCCTGATCTGGATGGCGATCATGATGTACCAGGTCCAGAAAAACGGCCTGACCGCCACCAACAAGACGCGCCTGAGCTGCCTGAGCCTGTTCTGGCACTTCCTGGACGTGGTGTGGATCTGCGTATTCACCGTTGTTTATCTGATGGGGACCCTGTAAATGGCTAACGCACATTCCCATGATGGCCATGACGCCGGCCACGGCAGCGTCAAGTCCTACGCCATCGGTTTCATCCTGTCGGTGATCCTGACCGTCATTCCGTTCGGCCTGGTGATGTACCCGTCGCTGCCCAAGACCCTGACCCTGTGGATCATCCTGATCTTCGCCGTGGTCCAGGTACTGGTGCACCTGGTGTACTTCCTGCACCTGGACCGCTCCGCTGCCCAACGTAACAACGTGGTCGCGTTTGTGTTTGCCGCGATCGTGATTGTCCTGCTGGTCGGCCTGTCGTTGTGGATCATGTTCAGCATCCACACCAACATGATGGCGCACTGAGGAAAGTCCGGATGTCACTGAAGCACTTTATCCAAATCACCAAGCCGGGGATCATTTTCGGTAACGTGCTTTCTGTGGCGGGCGGGTTTTTCCTGGCCTCGAAAGGGCATGTCGATCTGGCCATCTTCCTGGCGGCGATGATCGGCACGTCCCTGGTGGTGGCGTCCGGTTGCGTGTTCAACAACTGCATCGACCGCGACATCGACATCAAGATGGAACGCACCAAGAACCGGGCGCTGGTCCAAGGCCTGATTCCGGTGCAACTGGCCCTGGCCTTCGCCACGGTGCTGGGCGTGGCCGGCGTAGCGCTGCTGTACTGGGTGGCCAATCCGCTGGCGGCGTTGTTCGCGGTGATCGGTTTTGTCATCTACGTCGGCCTCTACAGCCTGTACCTCAAGCGCAAGTCGGTCCACGGCACGCTGGTGGGCAGCCTGTCGGGGGCGATGCCGCCAGTGATCGGCTACGTGGCCGTGAGCAACAGCTTCGACATGGCGGCGCTGACGTTGCTGGTGATGTTCAGCTTGTGGCAGATGCCGCATTCCTACGCCATCGCGATCTTCCGCTTCAACGACTACCTGGCAGCCTCGATTCCGGTGTTGCCGGTCAAGCGCGGCATCCGCGTGGCCAAGAAGCACATCCTGCTCTACATCCTGGCCTTCCTGGTGGCGACCTTGATGCTGACCTTCAGCGGCTACGCCGGCATGAGCTACCTCGCCGTCGCCGCTGCCATGGGCATGTACTGGCTGTACATGGCCTGGACCGGCTACAAGGCGGTGGACGATACGGTCTGGGCACGCAAGCTGTTCGTGTTCTCGATCTTCACCATCACCGCCCTGAGCGTCATGATGTCCCTGGATTTCAAGGTGCCGAGTGAGTTGTTGCTGACTTACGCGCCTTAAGCGCCAGAGCTGCAAAAAAAAGCCCCGCCTTCGAGAGAAGCGCGGGGCTTTTTTTGGGTGTTACTTCTGACTTTTGTGGGAGCGAGCCTGCTCGCGAATGCGGTGGGTCAGTTGAAATGATGTTGACTGACACGGCGCCTTCGCGAGCAAGCCCGCTCCCACAAGGATTGCTGCGTATCCATTATTGCTTTATGAATGCTGGTCCGCGCAGGATGTTCGCTAAGGGAGAGTTGTGGGAGCCGATCTCCGATCAAGAGAAAATATCCGGTGCGCCATAGAAGCTGAGTTGAAAGTACGAGGTACCTTATGAAAAAGCGCGATCTGTTTGCCGAGATGATGCAAGGCGTCGAGGAGATGGCCGCTCACCGCGAGGGCAAGATCACGCTTAAGCCGTTTTCGCCAAGAGCATCAGGACCAGCCCGGGCACCCTTGGAAACTGGGAGCAGGAAAAGTCAAAGCCTAATGCCCAGGCGGCTTTGTTGATCAAATTGGTCGAGAAGTTTCCGGATATGGTCGAGCGGCTTGGTGCTGTTTGATCCGCTCATAGCCATGGGAAAGCCCCACCTTCGAGAGAAGTGCGGGGCTTTTTCTTGGGTGTTATTTCCGCTGACGATGTTCCTGTGGGAGCGGGCTTGCTCGCGAATGCGTCCGGTCAGCCAACTTCAACTTAACTGACCCACCGCTTTCGCGAGCAAGCCCGCTCCCACAGGGGAAACTCAACCTGGGCTTATTGCTGGGCGATGCTGTAGCCGTCGAACGCTTTCTGCTGTTGCAGCGCGGTGACGATGCTTTTGCGGGTGACCGGTTGTTCAGTGCCGTCGTTGTCCAGGAAGGTTTCGCTTTCCAGCTCGGCTTCTTCGCCTTCGCCGACGAAGTTGAAACCCAGGAACTCGAAGGCTTCGCGGTCCACGTTCGGCTTGGAGCGCGGCGTGCGCAGGGGCAGGGTGACGCTGATGCCGTCCTTGCTGATAACAAACACTTCGGCTTCCTTCTTGGGCCGCGAGGCCTTGCCCTTGCTGCCGCTCGGGTTGCTGATGGCCTGGTGAGTCTGGTTCAGCACTTTCAGGGCCAGGCCGTAGACCAGCTCCTGGAACGACGGGTCGTCTTTGTAGCTGGAAAGAATGCGGCTGATCGGGAAGCGGCTGCCCAGGTCTTCCAAGGCTGCAAAATCCGCAGCCTCAGCGTCCTTGAGCTGCTTGAGCTGACCCATCAACTCGTAGGCCTTGTCGTCATCGAACGCATCGTGGGCCTGGCGAATGGCGTTGCGCAGTTCGCGGATCTGGTCGCTTTCGCGGTTCGACTGGAACGCATCGAGGACCATTTCGCTGATGGTCTTGGCCTGGGGCAGATGCTGTGAAAGATTGATGGAGTTTTCGTATTCCGCTTTGGACGACAGGGTGACTACGGATTCAGCGGTGTTGGAATCGGACATTGAAATTTCACTACTTCTGTTAGCGGGATGAGGCGAGAAAGGCATTGAGCTTTTTTCCGGCCGCCTAATCTATTGGACGCGGGCGGTGTTGTCACGGTCGGAGCGGTGGCCGGTACGTATTTCATTCGCGCATCAGTTCCATCAGCCGCAATGCGTCCGGCGTTGCGGCGCCGCTGGCGGTGTTGTCGAAGATGCACCAGGTCGGCGTATCCGCAGCGCTCTTCAACTGTTGCGCGAGCTGCTTCAGCCAGGTCTCGTCATAAGGGGAATAGTAGATTCGCGGCGAGCCATGCAAACGGTAATAACGAATGCCAGGCCAGCCTGCCGGTAGATCGCCCCCCGATAAGGGGGACGGATCGGCAGCAACACGACCGATCCGCTCGTTCTCCAGCATCGCCATGGCCTGCGGCGCGAGCCAGCTCGGGTGTCGGGGTTCGAGAACCGCGGGGCCCTGATACCGATCCCGCAAAGCCTCGAAGAAGCGCTCGGCTTGGCTGTTGTCGAAGGCCAGTGATGGCGGCAATTGGATCAACAGGCAACCCAGTTTTTCGCCCAACTGTGAACACTGCCCAAGGAACTCATCCACAAGCCCCTCGCAATCGTGCAGTCGTCGATCGTGAGTGATCTGCTTTGGCACCTTGACCGAGAAGCGAAAGTCCGGCCCCACGCTGTCCGCCCACTTGGCGTAAGTGGCGGGACGATGTGGGCGATAGAACGAACTATTGATCTCCACCGCCGGGAAGCGTGCGCTGTAGCGCTGCAAATGGCTGCCTTCATCGGGAAATGCCGGCCAATGTGCCCTGGGCAACGACCAGCCGGCACAGCCCAGGAAAAGGTTAGGAGAGCGGGGGAGTCGAGTCGGCAACGTGGGAGACCTATCGCGGGGGGGATAAAGCTATGACCGCGACAAACGCCTCATGGGTTCATTCCTGGCAATTGCGGCTTCAGTGGCAGATCACGTTTTTGCCGGCCATCTTGGAGCGATACAACGCCTGGTCCGCCCGATCCATCAGGACCTCTTGCGTCTCGTCGTCGAGCCGCTGCACCACACCAAAGCTCATGGTGATCGGGAAGTCGCCCACCGGGAGCAGGTCGGACAGGCCTCGGCGAATGGTTTCAGCCATCAGGACCGCATCGGCCAACGACGTGTTTGGCAAGATCATGATGAATTCATCGCCGCCCCAGCGCACCAACAGGTCACCGTCGCGCTCGCAGCGTTTGACCGCCTGCACCACCTGCACCAGCGCTGCGTCTCCAAAGGCGTGGCCGTAGCGGTCATTGATGTCCTTGAAGTCGTCGACGTCCATGGCGATCAGCGACAACGGTTCGCGAAAGCGCTGGGCACGCTCACAGGCCAGTGGCAGCGCCTGCTCCAGGCGATAGCGGTTGGCGACCAGGGTCAACGCGTCGGTTTCGGCGAGCCTGCGGTTTTCGTCGAGTTGGATCTGCAGTTGATGGTTGACTCGAGACAACTCGCGAGTGCGCTCTTCGATGATCGCTTCCAGGGATTTGTTGCGCCGTTCGAGTTGCTCGAACAGGCGCTTCTTGTCGTCGATGCTGCGATGGGCGCCGATCATTCGAGCAACGCTGCCGTCGGGGTTGCGAGCAATCACGTAACCGCGGTCTTCGATCCAGATATAAGAGCCGTCATGGGCCCGGCAGCGGTATTCGGCTTGGTATTTCGGCGACCGTTGTTCCAGGTAATCGTCGAACAGGGCCATCACCTGGGGATAATCCTCTGGATGGATCACGCTCTCCCAGGTCAGCACGGTATTGCTCAGGGAATGGGGCGTATAGCCGAGCATGGTGTACCAGCCGGGGTTGCGATAGACGAACCCGGTATTGGCGTTCCAGTCCCAGATGCCGTCGCTGACCAGCTCCATGATGGTGTGCAGCACGCTTTCGTCCAGATCGGACAAATCGAACCGCAGCAAATCGATCTTCGAGGCGTCGTCCATCGTTGTTCCCTCAATCAGCCCTGATATCAAAATGCTCTTCAGGGGAGAAGAGTAGCCGATGGGGCTCGGCGTCACTAGCGGGCAGCGCTTCGGGTGAACGCCTGAACTGTGGCGAGGGAGCTTGCTCCCGCTGGGCCGGTCCGACGCTTCGGGCGTAGCAGCCCCAAAGCAGGGCTGCTTCGCGCCCCAGCGGGAGCGAGCTCCCTCGCCACGGGATTTATCCAACACTTATCGAGCACGCCCATCAGGGTTTGCCCCATTTCTCCAGCGCAAACTCGACAAAACTGCGCAGCTTCGGCAAACGGTAGCGATCCTGGGCGTACATCAGGCTCATTGGCCGATGGGGCAGTTGATAATCCTGCAGCAGCGCCACCAGATCCCCTTGCTGTAGATCCTTTGCCACCAGCGCGTCGGGCAGCATCACCACACCCATGCCGGCCAACGCGGCGCGGTGCAGGCCCGAGGAGCTGTTGATCAGCATCGGCCCGGTCACCGGGACTTTGATTTCCCCTTCCGGACCGTTGATTGGCCAGTGCTCCTGGGCGAAGCGCCATTCGTCGCCGGCGGAATAGGCAAACGACAGGCAATCGTGGTGTTGCAGATCATCGGGCTTTTGCGGCGTGCCTTTGCGCGCCAGGTAAGCAGGGGCAGCACAAATGGTCAGGGTGTAGTCCACCAGCGGACGCACGATCAATTTCGGGTCGGGAAGGCCGAGGCGGATGGCGACGTCGAAACCATGGTCAAGCAGGTCCAAGCGCTGGTTGGTCAGTACCACGTCGAGTTTGACCTGAGCGAAGCGCTGGCTGAATTCGGCCAGGGCCGGCGCGAGGCGTTCGGTGCCGAAGGTCAGCGGCGCGGTGATGCGCAGGGTGCCGGTGGGCTCGCCTTGGGTCTGTTCGGCCAGGCGTTCGGAATCGGCCACCAGCCCCAGCACTTCCAGGCAGCGCTGGTAGTAGGCCGAGCCGAATTCCGTCAGGCGTTGGCGCCGCGTCGTACGATTGATCAGGCGCACGCCGAGACGTTGCTCCAGCGCGCGAAGATGATTGCCCACCATGGTGGTGGACATTTCGCAGGCCTGGGCCGCCGCTGTCAGGCTGCCGGTCTCCACCACTTTCACGTAAACGGTCATTGCCTGGAACAGGTCCATTATCAAGCTCAGCTTATAGATGATTGAAGTAAAGTGACGTTTATCCATCGAGGGTGGCTAACCATACTGGAAAAAACCACCCGATGGAGCTTGATGCCATGACCGCTGCCTGCCTGATGACCACTTACCAACCCCTGGCGTTGAATTTCACCCATGGCTTGGGGACGCGCCTGTGGGACCAGGACGGCCGCGAATACCTCGATGCGGTGGCGGGCGTGGCGGTGACCAATGTCGGCCACTCCCACCCGCGGCTGGTGGCTGCCATCAGCGAGCAGGCCGGCCTGCTGTTGCATACGTCCAACCTGTACAGCATCGACTGGCAGCAGCGCCTGGCGCAAAAACTCACCCGGCTGTCCGGCCTGGAGCGAGCGTTTTTCAACAACTCGGGCGCCGAGGCCAACGAAACCGCGCTGAAACTGGCGCGCCTCTATGGCTGGCACAAGGGCATCGAGCAGCCGTTGGTGGTGGTCATGGACAACGCGTTCCATGGGCGCACCTTGGGCACTATGTCCGCCAGTGACGGTCCGTCCGTGCGGCTGGGCTACAACCGCTTGCCGGGGGACTTCATCAAGGTGCCGTTCGGCGATCTCGCGGCGCTGGAACAAATCCAGCAGGTTCACGCCGAGCGCATCGTCGCGGTGCTGGTGGAGCCGATCCAGGGTGAAAGCGGCGTGCAACTCGCCCCGCCGGGTTACCTCAAGGCCTTGCGGCAGCTGTGCAGCCGGCGCGCCTGGCTGTTGATGCTCGACGAGATCCAGACCGGCATCGGTCGTACCGGCCAATGGTTCGCGTTCCAGCACGAGGGCATCGTGCCGGACGTCATGACTCTGGCCAAAGGCCTGGGCAACGGCGTGCCCATTGGTGCCTGCCTGGCGCGGGGCAAGGCCGCCGAGCTGTTTACCCCGGGCAGTCACGGCAGCACGTTTGGTGGCAATCCATTGGCCTGTCGGGTCGGCTGCACGGTGCTGGACATCATCGAGGAACAAGCCCTGGTGGATAACGCCAGGCAGCAGGGCGAACAATTGCTGGGTCGGCTGCGGGCCGAACTGGCGGACAACCCGAACGTATTGGCGATTCGCGGCCAAGGCTTGATGATCGGCATCGAACTCAAGCAACCGGTCCGCGACCTGACCCTTCGTGCTGCCCAGGACCACGGCCTGCTGATCAATGTCACCCGGGGCCAGACCATTCGCCTGCTGCCGCCGCTGACGATCGATGGGCGCGAAGTGGAGATGATTGTCAGGGGCGTGAGCCGCTGTCTGGCGCAGGGTTGAGGATACTTCGCCCGGACGACGGATTCTTATCCGGCAGCCGGGCGAAGCGCAACGCAGCGGGACGGAATTTTTAACGGTTGTCGCGTTCCAACGCCTGCCAGAGTCGATTGCCTACACTTTGGCAACCAGACTGAAAATCCCAGGAGCATCTTCATGTTCACCTCGCGTCGCTTGATCGTTGTCGCTACTGCCGTGGCCTTGTTGTCCGGCTGTGCGTCGCCCAACCCCTATGACAACCAGGGCCAGGCCTCTACCGAATCGTCGGGCATGAGCAAAACCGCCAAGTACGGCGGCCTCGGTGCACTGGCGGGGGCGCTGGCCGGTGCGGCCATCGGTCACGATAACCGTGGCAAGGGCGCCTTGATCGGCGCGGCGGTGGTGGGGGCTTCCGCGGCCGGCTACGGCTACTACGCCGACCAGCAGGAAAAGAAACTGCGCGCCAGCATGGCCAATACCGGTGTTGAAGTGCAGCGCCAGGGCGACCAGATCAAGCTGATCATGCCGGGCAACATCACCTTCGCCACCGACTCGGCGAACATCGCGTCCAGCTTCTACCAGCCGCTGAACAACCTGGCCAACTCCCTCAAGGAGTTCAACCAGAACCAGATCGAAATCGTCGGCTACACCGATAGCACCGGCAGCCGCCAGCACAACATGGACCTGTCCCAGCGACGCGCCCAGAGCGTGGCGACCTACCTGACGTCCCAGGGCGTGAGCGGTGCCAACCTGTCGGCCCGTGGCGCCGGCCCGGACAACCCGGTGGCGAGCAACGCAGACGTCAATGGCCGCGCGCAGAACCGTCGGGTCGAGGTCAATCTCAAGGCGATTCCTGGGCAGCAGTACCAGGCGCCGCAGCAGCAGGGGCAAACTTACCAGCAGTATCCTTGATCGCTGGGCTGTAGGTGAAAAAGGTGTAGACCTATTTCAGGACTAGACACTTCATCTAGTCCTGGTGTCACGCTTGCTTTCCTTGCAGCTCTTTCATTGACGATCAGTTTACTATTTTGGAATTTGGTTAGCGCTTATGGGATAAATCCCCTCGCCACAATGGGGGGCGATCAACTGAGGCAAATGGCCAAACTGTTTTTAGCGGAAAAATCTACTTGTTAAAAATCAGTAGGTTGTAATTTGTTCCATGAGAGCTTGCTCCGGCTCGGCTGGGAGCGGAAGGTTTCTAATGCCCTCACGCCGCCATTGTTCGAGCTCGAAAGCGTGCCAAGAATCCTGGTGATATCGGTCTTGCGGCAGCGGGGGCTTCAAGGTTTGCGTTGGCGATTGGAACGGTGGTGCAGGACTCAACTTTGCGGTAGGCTCCAATCGGTTCGACATCCACGATAAAGTCGGTGTACTTTCCGTTCGTCTCTTTCCTGACCGCCAAGGCTTTCAAACCAAAATCTTCCATGACTCTCTGTGTTGTTTTGCCATTTGGTGTACTCCAAAAGGCATTGAATAACTCAGCAGAGCCGCTCTCCAGCGACTTTGTTTTGTTTAGCGTTTCGGCATTTATCACTTTCGATCGTCTGATCGTACTGGGTAAATGGCCAAAAAAATTATTTTTTTCAGCAACAAGCCGATATTGGTGTCGAGCCACATCATTCGCGAAAATTTTGCCGGAGTCGGCGTATTTAAAGTTTTGCTTGAACTCCCATTCATGCTTATTGAACACATTGAAGTATTTGCTCGGTTCCTGCAGGTCGGTCACTTTTGGGGTCGTTTTGGCAATGAACCCTAGGACGATTTTATGATTGAACTGTTCGGCGATACGTTCCGCCCTGCCTTGCGATTCTTTATCCACCTTGGCTAAACGACTGCCCAGATCATCGACCTCATACGAAATGAGAGAGGTCGGTTTGTTATTCTCGATGCGCAATGCAAGCGTTTCGTTCGCAATCGGCGACTTGAGCTCTGAGCCGTCCGCCAAGACAGGTGCCAAGCCTGCGATATCGCGCAATACAATGGGGCAGTTCTTGACCATGAGATACAAATTCAAGCCATCCAAGGTTCCGCTGGGATCCGGATTAACCCACCGCTGCAACCACGTCGCGTAATACCTGAACCCATAATAATAAAGCCCCGTCGCATCCCGCTCTTTCCCTGAATAACGCACGGTTTTGTAACTCGCCTCCACGTCATCGCGCCCGGCAAACCAGGCCGTACCGCCATACGGATGATACGTTTCGCGGCTGATCACTTGGGCATCGCTATCGAGTTCCAAACTGCTGGAGCCCATATGGTCGGTCAAGTTGTAGCGGTATTGGTCGTTGGAAATACCGGAGGGCGGTGGCGTTTCCCAGTGCAGCACCTGCATGGCACTGCGTCCGGCCTGCACGCAGATCACCTGCAACACTTCACCCGTGCCCGCGTGGGTACGGATTTCCAGACTCGGTAAATAACGAACTTCCGAAATCAGTGAACGGGCGTTGGTTTGGGTCGAGCGGACCTTGCGCCGTCTCATCCCGTCACCACCGTAGAGGTACAGTTCGCGATCATCATCAGCACTTTCACGCTCGACCGGTCTCACCTCGCGCAGTTGATTACGCAGGTCCCAAGCCATCGTTTGTCCTGGTTGCAACTCCAGCAAGTTTCCATTGCCATCAAACGCGGCGGCGATTTCCGCTTCGGTCGGTGGCTGGCCGTTGCGCTCAGGCAGGCAGCGGTTGCTATAACGCGCCGCCCTCAGTTTGCGGCTGTGGCCTTGCGGGCCGACATGGACCAGTTCCAGCAAGTTGCCACCGGCGTCGTAGTGGTAGGTTTGCTGATAGTTGGCGACGGCGCCCGGATCGTCGAAACGGTTGAACCCTGGTCCGCGACTGGCTGCTCCAGCCTCCCAGCCGGTGGCCTTGATCAGTTGATCAAGGCTGTCGTAGCTATAACGGTTGATCGGTTCAACCCGCTGGTTGGCGAAGTAGCGGATCGGCAGGGCATCGTCTCTAATGCTCAGGACATTGCCCACAGGATCGTAGTCGTAGTGCAGATCCTGCAGCGGTTCGCCGGCACCGCGCGCGGCGCGCAACTGAAGAAGGCGTCCGTCCTCGGCCCGGTAAGTCAGTGTGCTGACCACACCGTTACCGGCGGTTTCCTGCTCAACCTGGCCGTAGGCGTTGTAGGCAATATCACTGACCAGCGTCTGAGGCGTGGTTCGACTGCTCAGCTGCAGATGGCTGGCGAACAACTGCCCATCGACGGTGTAGTCGAACAGTTGCCGATTGCCCTTGGCATCGGTCTGCTCCAGCACATCGCCCAGCGGGTTGAAGCGTGTTGCGCTGGTGGCCGCTTGGGCCATGGGTTCCAAGAGGGCATCGCGATCGGGCACAAGCAGCGGCCAATCCGGTGAGGCCAGCGCTTGCAGGAATCGCTGGGTTTGCTCGAGGACGCCACCCGTCAGTGCGTATTCCTCCAAGGTCTGGGTGCCTGCCGGATCGTCGTGTCGGATCAATTGGGCGCATTGGTTGTGGGCGGCGAAATCATCATCGGCGTTGGCATACTCGTAGCGTTCGGTGCAGCGAGCCTCTTCGCCTTTGCCCTGTTCGAGGATGGCCAAAGGACGGAGCAGATTGTCGTACTCCAGCCGCCGTTCGGTGTACCGGCTGTCCCAGGTGTGAACAAGCTGATCGCCATCGCCGAACAGGCTGATCCGCTCACCCGCATCGACGCTGAGCGAACCCAGCACTTTGCCGGACAACGAATAGTGGTTGGATAAATTAGCGGGCGCACCTTCAGAACTGAGAGTCCCTAGCCTGGGATCCCACTGTTTGACCAGGCGGCCGATGGCGTCGCGAGCGCTGCGGTTGATTCGTTCTTCGGGTTCTGCTGCTTCGATGGCGCGGCAATAGGCGACTGAACGAACATCGAGCCCGCGAGGATCCACTACGGCCAAGGTAGGTGTGTGGACGTGAATGCTGGCGGTAAACCTCGACATGCTCAAACCTCTTTTAACCTTCAACTAGGAAGCTAATAGACTCGGCGGATTCCCCAATGAAGACTCTTCCAACGTATCGTTCTCATCCTCCGAAATCCCATACCACCCCAGATACCGCTGACGCCGCCAATACCCCATGGCCGTCACGGTCAACGTAGGCCGCCCGAGCGGATCGTAGAATTGCTGGTCGCAATGCCCGAAACGGCGGAACGATTCGTCCTTGATGTAGCGATGGCCATCGGCGAAGTAAGGTCGATAAACCCGCACCGCCAGGCCCTTATTGTTGTACTCGACCCGTTCACTGACTCGCCAGCGCTCGATGGCCGGGGCGGTGACGGGCTGGTCGCCGTCCAGCACGAGGGTGCCGTCGTCGGCGATTTGGTAGGCGTTTCCCGGCTCGACCTTTTGCTTGCTTTGCAGGACGCGGCCAAAGCCGTCCCAGCACTGAACGGCGATGCGGATCTTGCGCTCGGGGTTGTCCGGGAACTGCGGGTAGCGGTCGGCTTGCAGAGTCACCGCGTGGACCGGTTCCCCGTCGCGCATCCAACTGAAAGGGTCGCGAAAGCAGGCGCTGGCGGCGCCTTGCAAGGCGGCCTCCGGATCGGCAATGGCTTCAGTGGGAGAGCGGGTGAAGGGTTGGTGCTCGTCCAGTGGGTCGAAACCTACGTTTTCGCCGCGCTCGGTCCCGTGGAAACTGCTGACTGACAGTTCGCCAAAGGCGTCATAGCGGGCCTCTTGGATGTTCCGGTTCGGATCGACGATGCGACGCGGCAGCAGGAAGCGATAGTCCGTATCGACCACGCGGGTGCTGCAGCCGTCGGCGGTGGTGACACTGAGGGGCAGGCAATAATAAGGATCGAAGCCGATGTCCGTTGGCCCCTGGCTTTGGGTGGCTCGGCTGCTGATGACGCGATAGAAGCCTTCCAGTCCGGCATAAGTCATGAAGCCCTTGCGAACGGACCACAACACCCTGTCGGGTTCTGCCGGCAGTTGAGCGGGCATGGGGTGATAGCCGAGTTCGGGCAGCCGGGCATCCAGTTCCTCGGGACTGAGCACCGACGCATAGGCCTGCAACGCAGTTTCATCCAATTCGGCAGACTCAAGGTAGTCGGCCAAGGCCTCGAAGCTGGCTTCTCCCGCTGGCAGGGTTTGGCCTTCCTCTTGGTACCGTTGCTCGGACAGGTGGGCCAGTTCCCGCTGGAAAGGTTCGCTGGGCGGTGCATTGAGGCGATCGAACATCGCCTCATGGGAAATATCCTCCGGCCCCAACACGGCCTTTGACAACACCAGCGCATTGCCTCGGGATAGATAGGGCAGGCCCAGACGCCAGGCTTGCGGATCGTTGTCCAGATGAATGAACTGAGCGCGGTTTTCGCTCAGGTAGTAAAAACTCTGCGCGTCATCGTGGGAAGCGCACCACCAGGTTTGTTCGTGGTCTTTATCGAACGGAGGGTCATCATCGATGTCCTTGCGCCGGGCATAGGCGACGGTTACCTCATGGATCAGTCCGCCGTAACGATCCCAGGCCAGACTGATACGGTGGTGGCACAGCGGGTCGTCCGGCAGGCGCTCGTAGGTATAGGCAATCGATTCCAGTTCCAGCGGTTGCGTCCTGCAATAGGGTTGGTCGTCACCCCGTGTTTGCCACAAACGTACGGCAAGGCGTGACTGCTGCACCGAATAGGGAAGGGGTTGCAACGGGGCGAACACTTCGACCCGCAGCGGCATGCCGGCCATCGCATAGGCCATGTCATGCCAGGTGTCTTCGTCAGCGTTGCTGATAATTTCGTCCGGCTCGCCGTCTTGCGGTGCCAACAGCAGCGCCGGGCCGAGGGGCTTGGCCACGCGGTCTGATTGGTCGTAATCCAGGCCCGGTAGATCGGGGGTACGACCGGTATGGAACCAGCTCTTGCGCAGCACCGGCGCGGTAAAACCGGCCTGTCGCTGTTCGTCACCGGCGGTTTCGCTGTCATTTTGCATCACCAGGCCAAAGCCACGGAACTCGCGCTCCTGGCCGTCATAAAAGCCTTGGCGATACTCGAAATGTTGGGTCAACAGGTTGCCGGTGATTTCATCCTGTTGGGTTTGCCGTGACACCAGCGGCATCGGAAACGGTACATAGCTGGCAACTTCCGCGTCCGCCGCCCGTCGTTCCTGTTTCTCATCCAGCCACTCATGGACCGAGCTGCGGTAAAACACTTCCCCAACCGCCCCCATATTGTTGTTTGTCCGGTGCAGCAGATACGGCTTGGCCTCGACAAAGTCGCAGCGCCAGTGCCGGGGCTTCATGTGCGGTACGGTCAGCACGAGGCTCGAACAACCCAGCCCTTGCAAATCCGCGGCGCTCACTTGGCATAACCGGTCGTAACGCACGCCCGTCGGCCAGGGCAAAATCCGCGGGTTGGTTTCAAAACCCATGCCGGTGCGGTTCATGTAGATCTCGGCATGTTCGCTGGTGAGGTAGATCAGGTCAGCGGCGCCGGAACCGTCCAGGTCGGCGAGCAAGATTCGCGAGGCGTCGAAAGACTTGTAAGTATAGGACAGGGTGCCAAGGTGAAAACCTGGGGCGAACCGGCCATGACCGAGGTTGGGCCAGCAGACGATTTCGTTGTGGCGAATGCGCACCAGATGCTGCTGACCTGTGCCCAATACATCGCTGAACGCCACCAGTTCGGTCTGTGCCTGGCTCAATAAAGGCAGGCGATCCTTAGGTGCGGCTTCGATGCGATGCGGCACATCCAGGCCCTTGGCGAAACGGCCTTCGCGGCGATTGGCATACAAGCGCACGCTGCGTGGCCCGATCAGCGCCAGGTCGGACAGGCCGCCGCCCACCAGGTCGGCCAGTTGGCTTTGAGGATGAAAGAACTCCCGGGGGAAGGCCGCAGAGGTAACGAAATTCGACCAGCTGCGATCCGGGTTGAGGGTAAAAAAGCCGCTCGCACCGGGTTGCGCCATGACCCAATCCAGACGGCCATCGCCGGTGAGGTCCATCAGTGACTGGCGAACCGGTTTGCGGCTGTCCATCACGGGAATCGCATCCAGTCGTTGCCACTCGTCGTAGACCACCTCATCGGCCGTTCGCGTCGGTTGAGCGCGGAGCGGCTCGCGGTAGTACCAGGCCTTGTCACTGCGATAAAGCACGCCTGGAACACCCTCGCCATACAGGTCGACCAACTGGTATTGCTGGCCGTCGTTGAGGCCGGGCATGGCCTCGAACTGTTGATACTGGGCGTCGTCGGTCTTGAACGGCGAATAGTCGAACGCCACTGGCGGTCGCGATTCGATTTGCCCTTGTTCGTCATAGCCTTGTTGGTGCGCGGCGGATAGCAAGTTGTAGCCCAGGTCGGTGGTCTGATATTCGAAGAGCAGGCGTTGCACCAACAGCGGATCGCTGCCCAGTTCCGCAAAATTGTGGAACATCAGCACTTGCCGACACAGCCGCAGGTTACCCAGCAGGAAGCCATAGCCGTAGGTCGCGAAAGGATCGCTGCGCACCGGCCACGTACCGACTGGATCGTAGGTGGGGATTTGCTCCAGCCCGGTGTCGCGCTCGCCGTAATCGAAAATCAGGTCGAAGTGCCATTGCGCCTGTGCCAACTGCTCTGGCACCCAATGAAAGAGGTGGGCATTTGCCTGCGCATTGCCATAGCGCACCCGGCTCAAATAGCACTGGGCGCGGAAGTCGCGTGGCGTATCGGTGGGCATGCCGGCATGATCTTCGCCGGCATACTCGTAGAGGATATGTTCGCCGCGGGCGTTCATGGTTTCTTCCAGCAGCCATTCGCCAACGCGTAGGGCGTCTTCCACGTCCGTGCTACGTGACGATGGGTTGAAACCGTACAACTGCAAGCTGCCGTCGGCTCCGTGGATCAGCCAGAACCCTGGGTAGTCATCCGCTGAGCGCCAATGTTCGATACGCTCGAACGCGCCCTCGATACGCGGAAAATAACGTGCGACCTGATAATCGATGCCCAAGGCCAGGTCTCGATAGGTGCTCACTGTCGTGCGAATGATTTCCCCGGCGCTGTTGCGCTCCGGCATCCAGACGGTGCCATCGGGGCCCAATATGACATCGTCGTCGGTGTAATCCGGAACCCCCTTGCTGGTCCGTCGTGCCACGCAGCCCAGGGACAGCGCCCAACCGATCCCGAACAGGCTGTTACCGACGCTGCTGCCGTAACTGAGTTGCAGGGTGGGGGCGTAGCCGCGCCCAGGAGAAATTGGCAAGGGCAGGTCGAAGGACGCCTTGCCGGTGGCTCCGACGCCACCCCAGCCTTTGCCGACGCTCTGGATGGCGCCGCCGCCCTTGGGCAGGGAAGGTAGTGTAACGCTCAAGCGTTCCTGCTGGTCCATCGCCGGGCTCCGAACGGGTGTGCAGGTGCCCAATTTGGCGCGAACCGGCGCGCCTATCTACTGTCAGGATTGACAGTTGCCTAGTTGTTAATGGAATAAGAAAACGCGGCGCAGGTTTATTTCGTTTTGCATAGGGCGAAGCGTAGGTAGGCACCAGGCTGGTGTAAATAACACCGTCCAAAACCGGCGAGTCGTTGACTCTGTGCTCTGTGCAGGAAGGTCATGTTTTGATCGCTGATCGTGGTTTCGTCAACCGACGGAGCGTCAATGACGTACTTGATAATGGTGGCGACGTTTTGGTTCGAATGAACCTGAGCAGCCTGCCGCTGACGAACGAGGCTCTCCAGCAATTCCAAGCCGGCCCCAGTCAGGAACTGGCAGGCCTGGCGATGAACAGATCCACTTCAACCGCTTATCTAAAACCCACGGCGACCTGTAAGTCCTGACAGTAGCCGTTCCCCAAAGTCTGGAGTTTGATTACCCCGCATACCGAAATGATACGTGCCCCGGATTTATTGGAAGCGATGCCCGTAGGGGCGCTCCAAAATCCTTGGAGAAATTGATGCCATCCGACCGCCTCTTGCCTTCGAATCCTGACCCCTCAGCGTCCCGGGCGCCGCTGACGACAACCATGGCTGGGCTATTGAATCCGTCAGGAAGCGAAACAATCAATGCCATTGTCGCGCAGGCAGGTTCTATTCTTGAACTTGCGCGCGGGCGCCCTGAGCGGTGGCTTGCCCAGGGGCTGCGCAGCGGTCCGGCGCAGGAGCTTCACGAACGTGCGATGAGCGCGGCAATATGGATTGTGCGCCAATATCGCGAGCGCGAACTTCGTGGAGCCGATAGCCTGACTTACGATGTGCATCGGGGTTTTGCTTCGCTCACGGATGGGGCGCGCTATGACATGGAGTTCGATGAGGACTGGTCAAACATGGCCCGCCCGAACGCCATCGAAGCACGAACCTCGCCAGTCGCTTATCTGGTCAGTCTGTACAAAAAAGTGCTCTCGCTGGAACAAGCGGGAGGCGAGGATAAACGGTACCGTCTAGAGGTTCGGCGACCGGATATCGCCGCCCAGCTGCTTGATTCGGCGGCGATGACACGGGAATGCTCGGTGCTGTCGCTGTCGACGAAGATCTTGGAAGCATCGCTGCTCAGTGCTGGGCGATCATCGGATCCCGATGCCGTTGAGGCGGATAAGCTACTGGCGAGCGCACGTTATCCGCTTAGCAT
The DNA here is from genome assembly GCF_014268705.1 of Pseudomonas sp. SWRI179. Lineage (NCBI taxonomy): Bacteria > Pseudomonadati > Pseudomonadota > Gammaproteobacteria > Pseudomonadales > Pseudomonadaceae > Pseudomonas > Pseudomonas sp. SWRI179. The sequence continues at coordinate 54,877 of NZ_JABWRA010000016.1, forward strand.
GCCCTACGAGCATTGGGTCGAGCAGCTTGAAGTAATTTTGTCGCTTTTTGACCAGTCGGTTTCAGCTTTTGGTGAACTGGCGCGTGCCACCGATCCGGATTTTCATTACTTTGCCTTGCCCAGCATGCAGACCGACCGCGGCGACGATACGTTTCTCCTGAGCCTGCCGATCGGCCCGGCGCGCCGGGAACTTCTCCTGGAGGCGCGATTCAACGGCGCCCAACCAACAAACGAAGCGCAAATAGCGGACTTTTACTGGACGACCTATCGGGTTTATTCCAAGTCATCCTTGGAAGACAGTGCGGAATTTTGCACGCGTACTGGGGCGACGCGCGAAGCACTGCCAGGATTGTTCGCGGTGGGGGAACAGGCGCCGACGTTGTCCCCGCATGTGTCGCCATCGACCGTTTCCCAGCAGGAGCCTGGTCCACAGGATTTTGGAGCGGTCTACATCAATGGTGCAACGCCCCCTGCCATTGAGCTGCGGGCAACGGATGAAACGCGGCGCGTCCATCTGCGAGAGCTGCCAGAGGACATGGAAACTGTCCCAGTCAATCCACCGGTTCAGCTTGAGAACCTGACGAATGACCACGCGGATCGGATCCACCGGCTGATGCGGCTCAGCCGATGGCTTGGCACCTCTTTTCGAGAGATGGATCAACTGATCGTCGCGGCCCATCGCGCCGAGAAGAAAACCGGAACGCCACAAATCACCCGCAATACCTTGAAGGTGCTTGGGATTTTCTGTGAGATGCGCACGCGTTATGGCGTGACCGCCGAGGATTTTGCCGCTTGGCTCGACAAGGTATCGATTTTTGGCGCCGGAGAAATGCTTCCCCAGTACGACCGTATCTTTGTCAATCACGGGCTTTTGGGAAGGCCCTTGATTCTCGACGATTCGCCGTTCAGCGCGCGGGTAGAAGACAACATGGATGAACGCGGGCGGGAAACCGTCCAGGCGATTTGTGCCAGCCTTGGCTTGGATACGTCCGAGTACACTTATATGGCTCGGGTTGTCGCCAGTGCCTACGACCCGCCACAACTCACCCGTAACCTGGAAATTTTGTCTTCCTTTTATCGCATTGCCAGCATCGCTCGGTACCTGCAAGTTCCTCCGACCGTCTTGATCGGGCTCGTGCAGACGCTCGGCCAGACGGGACCGATTCTGAAGCAGATTGCTGGCGTACCATCGATCGATGCACTGCCTTCGCTGGGCGCGACGGACTTTACCGCCGCGTTGATGGCTGTTGTCGAATGTGTGCGTTGGTGCCGGGACAAAGGCATCGATCTGGCCTGGCTTGTGCAAGCGCTGCGCTCAAATACGACCGTCCCCGTGGCCAGTGATAGCGAGCGACAACTGGTCTTCAGCTTGCATACGAGCTTGGAAGGCCTGCGTATTACCAATGAGGTCCTGAGGCAAGCCGGTGTTCCCACAACGCTGGATAACATGGACACCAAGGTTGGCATCGACTGGGTTTCAGCACTTACAGACGTTGTCGATGCACAGGGCATTGTGCTTGACGGCGTCTCGGGTTCGGATACGGATTATGCGCTCAGCATTCGCAACATTGTGGCCGATGTGGTGGAAAGGCTCGCCTCAAACGAGGATTTGATCCGGGAGGACCGGGGGGAGGCGGACACCCTGAAAAATATGGTGGTGGAGTCCGTGACGGCGGTCATCCTGCGGATGCGGGCTTCCCAGCGCGCTCTGGTCGAAGAGCATCTAGCCACTTACCTGGCGATATCGTCCGATCTCGTGCTGCCTCTTATGGATTGGGCCGACCAGAGCGTTTACGACATTTTGCGCTGGGTGTGGGAGACGGATGGCGTGGTAACCCCCGCGGCGTCCTTGCTCGCGATGGCTTTGCAGCGGTTGAGCCGCTCCGATCCGGTTGCACGACGTTTGCGCGCCGCCGTCTTGCCCAAGGACGCCGCCTTCATGGGCGAGGAAGACGACCTGGAAAACTGGAGCAATGTTGACGTTATGCTCCAGAAGCTGGGGAGCTTGCGTCGTTTGGCTGATATCGCCCGTCAGTTCGAGCTGGATGGCGAGTTCCTGAGTCGTCATGCGGCAAACAAGCGGCAGGTGGAAGGTTGGACTGACGCGCCCGATTTATTTGGATTTCGGCCAGGCTTGGATGACAGCGGGGCGATCACGCTCGCCACGCTGTACCACCTTCAAACCTACCGTGATGTCGCATCTCGTATGCAGGCGTCCCCTTCGGCACTGATGGATTACTTGTCCTTGGTCAACGATCCACAGGCGTTTGACCCTGATCTGTTCATCGAGAGTGAGGATTACGCGCGGCTGATGCAGGATGCGGCCGCCGTCAAGGTCGCGGAGATGCTGGGCCTCAGCGCGCGCGAGGTGCTTGAAGCGGTACGTTTCATCGCACCGTCGGGAGTGCTTACACAGCTGAGTCAATTCAATGGTTTGATCCGCATGCTGGAGATGGCTCGCACGAGCGAGCTAAGCATTCTGGCCCTGCATGAACTGGGCGGACTGCCGGTGTCCGCCAATACCGAAGATTATCGCAACGCCGTGCAATACGCGCTCGGTAGTCTCTACGCCGGTCGGCTTCAATTGGGCGGTTCCGGCAACGCCCCCGAGGTTGGCCAGGCGACAACGAGCGAGACGTCGGTCGACCGGACGCGCCTGGTGGCCAACGCGCTGGAGTTAGATCCGGTAAAAGCACAGGCGAGGTATCGCCTGCTGGTGCGGGACCTGAGCGGAAAGCCGCTGGTCAATATTCGGGTGCGTTGGGCCCTGACAGGCCCAGGCGTCTTGGACTCGGATATATCCCACACCGATTTCGATGGGGTAGTGAATGTCACATTGACGTCAGCTTCGCAGATGGGCATTGCAACGGTTTTTGCGATCATCGGACTCGACCAGCGTATTGCAATGCCTACGGTGACAATCGACTGCGACGAGGAAACGCTAGGCTTGCGTCAGCCCAGGCCCGAAGAGGACGGCGCGCCCAAACTCGCCGGTCGCCGTGAATCCTTTGAATTGTCCGCCACGGTGTACGACGATTTTGGCAACCGGGGACGTAATCGGCGTGTACGTTGGAGCGTTGTCGAAGGCGCCGGTCAGTTCAAGAAGGATACGACGATTGCCGATGCAAGCGGTGTCGCCCGCGCCCAGCTGTTCAGCAACGAGGAGGGGATAACGAAGGTCCAGGCCACCCTCGGTGCGGAGCTGACCCTCCAAGGTTTTGCCACGTTTCGCTTCATCGATGCGCCTTATATCGATAAGAATTTCTACAGGTTGCGCTTCAGGGGGCCGAATGTGCTCGGCCAGGACGTAACAATTGCCTGCCGCGTTCTCTCGCTGAGCGGAGCGGGCAAGTCGGAAGCACAAATCGACTGGCACGTGCAATTCGCCGATGGGACAGAGTACACACCGTCGGCAGTGGCTGTTTCAGACTCTGATGGATACGCAGTTTTCGAGCTGCCCGCGGCGGAGCTCAAGGAAGGCGCCATGACCGTTCGCGCAAGCCTCTTGCCTCCAAGCAGGCAGGACGACCGAGAGGACTCGTTCGAACAAGCCATGGCCATTCTCCCCGTGCCCAGGCTTGCCGCGGCGTCCCCAGCCAATGTGCTGGTGATTGCCCAGGCGGGTGAGGTGGCGCATATGCGGGTGCGGGTGGAAGCCGAGGTCGAGCCGGGCACCCCTGCGGGGTTTGAGGGGGTGGGCGAGTATCCCGTGCAATGGATTCTGGACCCCGATGGACCGAAAGAGACGCGGACCGATTCCGAAGGCATGGCGGTTTTTGCCGTACCGATTGATCGAGCTGGCGAATATGCGCTCACGGCAACACTCGATGCACTTGGGGGGCAGGTGGTCAGCTTCACGATAAAAGTCCTTGCCGAGCCGAATTGGCAATTCACCTTGACGCGGGTCGATCAGAAGGCGACCGAAGCCGAGTCGGACTCGCTGACCTTCGTCGTCGGCCAGCGCTACACCCTGACCCTGGTGGATACGTCCGACGCCAGCGATAGGACAGATCGCAAGATCGCCCTGACCTGGAGTGGGGTTAATCCGGTCGGCCAGGGATTGGTGGCGAACCCGAGCTTTTTGCAGATGCGCGAGCTTCCTGGGAACGGACTCTTGAGCTGGCAAATCGACTGCCGACAACTGCCCGATCCCAGGGCGGTCTTTTCGATCGGCGCGGCGCTGCAAGGCACCCGTTATAGCCGGATCCTGCGCACGAAAATCCAATGGGATGGCCAGTCATCCCGCCGACCGGGATCCTGAACGGGTCCTTACCCATTCACACCCACATCGACGCTCCCTGCGGTGATCCCAGGATCGGAGCAGCGAATCAGCCATCAGGTATGAAATCCCAGAGGCGCGGTCATGAAGGATCTTACGACGAAACTCGAAGCCTTGAACAAGCAGCGCCAGGAGGCACTTCTTGAATGTTACTTGGGCGCCGTGGCGGCCCGGGACGGCGATACCCATGTGCTGGCCGCGGCCGATGACCTCGATGCCTATCACCTGTTCGACCACCATGTCGACACGGCGCCGAAAACATCCGCCGTGGGCGAGATGATCGCCAGCTTGCAGCGCTATATCCACGGTATTTATTCCGGCGACGAACCGGGTTTCGGGCAGCACTTCGATGAGCGGGAAGTGGAAACCTGGCGTCAGTGGGAAAGCCGTTATGCGATTTGGGCGGGCGCGGAGAAACTGCAAAATTATCCGGAAAACTATATCGATCCGCAATTGCGCATTGTCAAAACGCGCTTTTATGAAGAGTTGGAAGGGGGCCTTGCGCAAGGACGTCTCAATACCGAGCGTGCACAATCGTCCGTGCTCAATTATCTCGAGCAATTCGAAGATATCGCCGATATCCAGGTGCTCAGCGGGTACATTGATGGGCCTTTTGTGCTGTCCGATTCAACTGTTTATCAAGCGGACTATTATTTCCTCGGGCGCAAGCCCGTCGATAACAAATATTACTGGCGCAAGGTTGGCATCGTTCGCGGTGAGGGGCAGACACGGATTCCGCCCAGCGCCTGGAGTGAGTGGGAACCCATTGAGGCCGCGATAGGCGATGCCGTGAGTGTGCGCCTGACTTCTTTTGGCAGCCGGCTTTATGTCTTCTGGGTGAGCAGATCATCCTTGAATGATATTGGCGAGGTTGAAGGGCTCCAATGGGACCAGTTTGATATTCGCTTTTCTTATCGCAACCTGAGCGGCGGCTGGAGCCCGCCGTTTGTCGTTGACACGGTCATGCTCAAGCGCGAAAGCCCGCAGCCCGATCGGCGCCATCGGCGCGCACGTGCGGCAGAAGGAAACAATAAGCTTCTGGCAATCACCAGTGAAAGCGGGATTACCAAAGAAGCCGCGCAGATGGTGCTTGGCGTGGTGCTGTCAACCGCCGATGGTGAGTGCACCACATGCTATTACGCATGGGATGAATTGCTGAACCGCATCGACCTCGCGCAAGCCGAGCAGGCGCACATCGATGAGCTGTTCGAGCAATATTTTCCGGAGGGGGCGGGGACGTCTTATCTCCAACGACGCCTGCCGCAGCTGGGTGGCGAAAGAGACTACAAAGGGTGGGGAGTAGAATCCATTCAAGTCAAGAACCCCGAGGACGAGCCGGGATATACGAATTATCTCTACCTACGGGCAATAAACGTCGCTGGATTTCTCGGGATAACAGTCGGTAGCTTTCATAGCGCTTCTGCGAAGCGGCTATCCCATTCCCGCACGCGCGTTCATAAAAATATTTTAGTAACGCATTCTTTTTTTGACATTCATATTTATACCTACAATGAGTCTTTCGGCGATGCTCGGTATAACCAATATTACAAAATAGTCATGGACTTCTCCTCGGGTAACTTCACGGCGCCTGCACAGGTCGAGTTCATAGACGAGCAGGGTGTGCCGGGGGCAACCGTGACGTTTGAGGGAGGTAGCGCTGTAATCTCCTTGGCTATTCCGGTTCTAAATAACGATGGCACTTATAGGAGTATTTTTCGGCACATGGCAAACCTGCCAGATGCCGAATATGCCCGTCATGGAACCTGGTTGAAAATCACCAGCAACGGTTCGGATTTTGTAATCAATGGCCAGTTTTCAAACCGTGGAACTGGATCAGTAGGTCCTCTCTCTCTGCCCATCTGGGTAGGCGAGGGCAAAGAGCCCGCAGGGGATCTTCGGTCGTTTACATTCAATGGGGCTGCGCTGCACTTGAAACGGCTCCCGTTGAATAGCAATCAGCAAATCGTTGCCGTCGGGTTGGGGGAATATAAAGAGGATACTTGGAGCGAAGGCTATCAAGAGTACGAAATTACACTCAAGGCCCCGCCACCCACAGGGCCACAAATTGTCTTAGGCCCCGAGACTGGTCAGGGCCAGGCCAGTCAGTTTCTCGATTTTGGTGCTGAATTCGGAGTGGGTAACGCCGTCCAATCCATCCGCTTGAACACCACGTTCGGTCGCGAGCTGGTGGAGCGGGCGGGGCTTTCCATTGGCAATTTGCTCTCCTGGGACAGCCAGCACACCGAAGAGCCGCCGCGCCCGGGCTCCAATGAACCAGAGTTTTTAGATTTCCATGGCGCGAACGGGCGTTATTTCTGGGAAATATTCTTCCATCTCCCGCATCTGGTAGCCGTACAGTTGCGCCGCGAAATGAGCTTCGAGGATGCGCTGGGATGGTTGCACTATCTCTTCGATCCGTCCGCCAAGATCAATCCGGGACGTACAGAAACCACCCCCTATTGGCGCTCGCGGCCGTTGCTGATGGAGGGCGATCCCAGCTTCGAAGTGGCATCGCCCGCCGATCCGGATGCCATCGCCTACAGCAATCCGATTCATTACCGCAAACGGATTTTTCGCGATTATGTCGAGACCCTGATCGAATGGGGCGATTGGCTCTACAGGCAACTGACACGCGACAGTTTGACCGAAGCCAAAATGCTCTATCTGAAGGCCGCGCGCATGATGGGACCGGCGCCTGATGTGCGCGGGGCTTCGAATTGGACACCAAAGTCCCTCGGTGAACTGGAAGGTGCACGCAACCTCGAGTGTTTCGACGCGCTCATTCAATCGCTGTCGGTCGATACCCTGATCAATCTGCCGCCGACGTCCGACCATGGTCTGTTGGCGCCCCTGGTGGATCACCCGGATTTTCGCGCGGAAATCAATCGCGACCTGCTGGATGTCTGGGACGTCCTGAAGGCACGATTGCACAACCTGCGGCATTACCTGACCCTCGACGGCAAGCCCATCGACTTGCCGCTTTACGACACGCCCATCAATCCCAAGGACCTGATGCGGGCCCAGGCTGGCGGTGGTGGCTTCAACCTGCGGGACATCCTGACGCCACCGATCGTACCGCCTTATCGCTTCATGGCCATCTTGCCCCGCGCGCAGCAAGCGGTGCAGACCCTGTGCCGGTTTGGTGACCAGCTTCGGCAATATATGGAGCAGGCGGATCGCTGCGACCAGGAAACCCTGCAACAAGAACACCTCATCGAGATGAGCCATTTCAGTCGTGAGCTGCAAACCGAATTGTTGCGCCACGCCGAAGTCACGCTTGACGCTCTCAAGGCTTCCCAACTGATGGTGGGTGAGCGCAAAAACTATTTTCATGGATTGGTCGAGAAGGATTTGAATAAGGAGGAAATCGAGGCGGCCGAAAATCTAAAGCATGCAAGAAAAGGCGCCGTGGCTACGGGGTCCACCACCAGCTTCGGACACGCATTGGATTTTGCCGTCAACATTGTTGGGTTGGCGGCCGGCGGCATCAAGTGGAGTGCCCCGGCACACGCTGCTGCCGCAGCGACGAGCGCTTACAGTCAAAGTGAATCGTTCTGGTCCAACCTCCATGAGCGCTACGGCTCGCAACAGCGCCTGCGTGAAGAGTGGAGTTTCCAGTACAAGGCGGCGAATGCCGAACTCGAGGCATTGGAAAAACAAGTACAAGCCCAGCAGATCCAGATCCAGGCATCGACGGTCTCGGTCAATCAGCAAGTTCGGGCCATCGAACAGGCCAAGGAGATGTACACCTTTCTCACCCAGACCCGCACATCCCGGGCATCGCTCTATCGTTGGATGCAGAGCAAAATGGCCACGTTGTATTTCCAGACCTACGATGCGGTGACCGCCCTGTGTTTGTCGGTGCAGGCCTGTTGGCAATACGAGATTGGCGATTATGAAAGCCACTTCATCCTACCCGGCGCATGGGTCGACAGCCATCACGGCTTCACCGCTGGCGAGACGCTGACGCTGGGCCTGCTGCGCATGGAGTCAGCTTTTTTACATCGCTATGAACGGCGCTTGACGATCAGGAAGTTGGTGTCGCTACGCGACTATTTCGGGGATGCGTGGCCAGAGACATTCGAGACGCTCAAAACCAGCGGGAAACTGGATTTCACCCTCGATAGCCGCTGCTACGACAGCGATTATCCCGGCCATTATTTGCGCCAGATTCGTCGCGTGTCGATCACCCTGCCGGCGCTGTTCGGTCCCTACGAGACGGCGTGCATGACGCTCACGCAACTCTCCAGCAAGCTGCTGATCAAACCCGATCCTGGTGGCGCCCGGCATCTCTATGATCCGGCGCATGCCGACGCCGATACCACTTATGTGCGTTATAACCTGCGCGCCCAGCCGCAAATCGCCGTTTCCGACGGGCTGGACGATGACGGCATCGGCTCACGCTTCGCTTTCGACGAAGACCGTTATGCGTCCTTCGAACGAACCGGCGCGATTGCTTCGTGGCAAATCGCCTTTCCACGGCCCGACTCAGACAAGCAAACAGAAATTCTTGAGTCGTTGACCGACATCATCGTCGAAGTGGAATACACCGCCCACGATGGCGGCAACGACTTTGCCGAGATCATCACAGAGCTTTTAAAAGAGACGGTGTTTCGCCAGTAGGACGAGGCGTCCATAAACCTCGTTCAAGCTTGGCCTGTAGTCACCGAACTGACGTAACACAACCTGTCAGGGAGCGTGGACATGAGCGTGCAGAAGAAAGTCGAGCGCAACTTGCTGGGAGAAGCAGGCGATTTGCTCACGCCTACTTGGCCTTCGCAATGGACGAGGCGCGCAGACGGGGACGACGGCGGTGCCGATCTCGTCTATGTGACGAGCCCCGACATCGAACGCCGTTATGTCTATCTCTATGGCGCGGTGGAGGCCTCGATCGAATTCGATCTGCCAGTCGACCTTAACCTGACGGCAGAGGCCGGGTATCAAGTCAGGTTTCTTTATCAACCGACACAACGGTCGAGCGAAAATCCTAAAGTGCGGGCGTACTTCAACGCCAGGGCGCACTACTGGGAATACGAGTTGCACACGAGCAACGTGAGAGAGGGCGTGGAGCAGCCACGAGACTGGTTGACCTGCGACGAAACGATCGCTCTGATCGACGAGAACACCCAGCCAAAAGCTGTCCTGGCCTTTCAATCCGGACTGTTCGATCCATCCAGCCCTGATGTCGATATCACGAGCGGGCCAGAAAACGACCAGCCTATCGCCCAAGAGCCTGGTTGGCCGGGTGGTCGTGGTGAGTTGCATTTTTCCGGCAAGGCCCAGGGATCGGATGTCGCTCCCGAAGTGGCATTCGGTGTGTCGTTATTCCTGCACCTTAAACCGTTGCAACTGGCCACCGATCAACCCATGCCCGAATTGGATGGCGTCGTCGCCCGCTATTGGGTGGAAAAAGGCGGCCATACCTATATGCCGATCTGCCGGGGAGGAGGGTCGCATCACCTTGACTTGCCGGTAACCGAAGCCTGCGGCTGGGCCGGCGGCGGGATTTATAAAGGCACCAGCGCCTACGCATCCTTCACCAATCAGGACGAGGCCGGGCAGGCCAGGCTGCAAGTGACGCCGACCGAACCTGATGCGGATGACGAGGCGCAGCATATCGCCAAGGTCTGGGACATTCGCAACGATGCCGATGCGAGCGATGACAGCGTGGACGGCAAGACTGCCACGCTGCGCTTCGAAAGTGTCTATCATGCCCCGAACCATGAGACGTTGGCCTGCATTGTCGGGCCCTACAAGCTTGATATTACCAGGCACATCCTGCCGGAATTCTGGCCAAGCGTGGAGGAAGGAGAAACCATCGACCTTCATGTCAAAGTTCGTTACACCGTTTCCGATAAGATTGAGCCTGGTATCGACGTGCAATGGCGTCATGATGGCGATCTACTGACCACCATTCCCACTCGGGATGATGGTTGGTCTGCCTATCGCTACACACCAACCGGCGATACCCAATTGGTCGCGACCATCGACAGTCCTTACAAGGCCGAGTCTGATACGCATGCGCAAGCCTTCGACATCAAGACCATCCCGACCGGTAAATGGACACAGTTCGAACTGAGTGTCGACGCAGAGGATATTTCTCCTGGCGATCCTTGGCGGATACTGCCCGGTCAATCCTACGAAGTGACGCTCAAGCCACGGTCCGGCAGTGTGATGATCGGTGAGGACCTGACGCTCACCGTCGATGAGCCAAGGCTGCAAGTTGAGCCGACGGAGGCTCGAACGCTGGTCGAGGGTGGCCTCACTTGGACCGTTACGACGTCAAGCGTGGATATTGGTGACTTTACCCTGAGCCTCGGCTGCATTCGCTTCAAACAGTCGCCGACATGGACGGGAACCACCAACCGTTTGCCTGCCTTGACAATCGCCGAGGCGGACGGCAATCAGCTCGATCCGCTTGCGGCGGTAGCCACTCTGACGGCGGTAGTGCCGCAATACGATGACATGCGGGGCACTGACAAGATCAGCGTTACCTGGACCGGTGAGACGGGCAGCCCGCAGGAGGGATCACACAGCACGACACCGGTTGAGGTGGGAGCCGTCGGGGCGAAGTCGATCGAGCTGCCGGTGGGGTTGATCGCCTATGCTCTGGGCAAGCCGGTGACGGTTACCTATACGGTGACGCGTGGTAGCACGTCGCTGCCGGCGCCGGATACGCTTACGTTGAATGTGATCCCTCTGCCTGAAAGCGCGCTGGAGCCGAGCAGGCCGTATTTTCGCTATGTTGCGCAGGAGGATGGTGTCGAACTGGATGTGGGCAACCTGCCGGACAATATCATGATGCAGGTAGACATCTGGCCGCATATCGCTGTCGGTCAGCATCTATGGATGCGTTTGAAAGGCCATAAGGCCGATGGGACTGAGCACAACAACAATATCTGGACACCGCCGGGCCCATCCGTCAGCGGGATCTGGCTGACGCAGGGTTATTATAGGCTGGGTACAGCAATCTCCAACTACTTGAGGGAACTGGGCGACGGCAGCGTGCTGACGGTGGAGTTCAAGGTCGCTTTCGGTCAAAGCACCGATGAAGCTCACGCCACTCTCTTCCCGCTGCGCACCTACACCATTCGCGCAGCATTTGACGCGGGTGCCCCCAGCGTCGAACAGGCCACGGACACTGCGCCCAACCAGCGACTGGAACCCTTGGACGCACAGGATAGTTTGACAGTGGTGATTCCGGACTACGGTACCCAATCCGGCGATCAGGTCAGTGTGACGTGGACCGGGACGGCTGGGGGGGGAACCGTAACGGTTGGTCCGCAACCGCTGCCCACCACCCGGAAGATTGAAGTTCCGGTGTCGGTGATCGCCTATAACCTCGGTCAAACGGTAACGGTCACCTATACCGTTACTCGCGACACTGGAGTGAAACCGCCGTCCGCTCCCTTGACGCTGGTTGTGGGCTCGTTGGCTGAGAGCGCGCTGGCGCCGAGCAGGCCGTATATTCGCCATGTTGCGCAGGAGGATGGTGCCGAACTGGATGTGGGCAACCTGCCGGATAGTGTCTCGATACAGATAGACATCTGGCCACATATCGCTGTCGGTCAGCATCTATGGATGCGTTTGAAAGGCCATAAGGCCGATGGGACTGAGCACAACAACAATATCTGGACACCGCCGGGCCCATCCGTCAGCGGGATCTGGCTGACGCAGGGTTATTATAGGCTGGGTACAGCAATCTCCAACTACTTGAGGGAACTGGGCGACGGCAGCGTGCTGACGGTGGAGTTCAAGGTCGCTTTCGGTCAAAGCACCGATGAAGCTCACGCCACTCTCTTCCCGCTGCGCACCTACACCATTCGCGCAGCATTTGACGCGGGTGCCCCCAGCGTCGAACAGGCCACGGACACTGCGCCCAACCAGCGACTGGAACCCTTGGACGCACAGGATAGTTTGACAGTGGTGATTCCGGACTACGGTACCCAATCCGGCGATCAGGTCAGTGTGACGTGGACCGGGACGGCTGGGGGGGGAACCGTAACGGTTGGTCCGCAACCGCTGCCCACCACCCGGAAGATTGAAGTTCCGGTGTCGGTGATCGCCTATAACCTCGGTCAAACGGTAACGGTCACCTATACCGTTACTCGCGACACTGGAGTGAAACCGCCGTCCGCTCCCTTGACGCTGGTTGTGGGCTCGTTGGCTGAGAGCGCGCTGGCGCCGAGCAGGCCGTATATTCGCCATGTTGCGCAGGAGGATGGTGCCGAACTGGATGTGGGCAACCTGCCGGATAGTGTCTCGATACAGATAGACATCTGGCCACATATCGCTGTCGGTCAGCATCTATGGATGCGTTTGAAAGGCTATATGGCCGATGGGACTGAGCACAACCAGAATATCTGGACACCGCCGGGCCCAAAGGTCAGCGAGATCTGGCTGACGCAGGGTTATTATAGGCTGAGTACAGCAATCTCCAACTACTTGAGGGAACTGGGCGACGGCAGCGCGCTGACGTTGGAGTTCAAGGTTGCTTTCGGTCAGAGCATCGAAGAGACCCAATCCATAGCCTTCCCTTTACGCACCTACACCATTCGCGCAGCCTTTAACGCGTCCGCGCCTAGCGTCAAGCAGGCCAGAGGCAATGTGCCCACCCAGCAACTGAATCCGATGGAGGCTAAGGACAATCTGACGGTGGTGATTCCGGACTACGGTATCCAACCTGGCGATCAGGTCAGCGTGACGTGGACGGGGGCGGCCGGGACCGCCGAGGGCGGATCCCATACTACTGATGTGCAAGCGCTGCCCAGCAACCGGGAGATCGAAATGCCGGTGTCGGTGATTGCCTTCAATTTGGGCACGTCGGTGACGGTTTCCTACACTGTCACTCGCAATAGCGGTACCAAGCCGCCGTCCGCTGCCTTGGCGCTGGCCGTGGACGTTTTGTCGCAGAGTGATTTGGAACCGGGTCGGCCGCGTATTCTTCAGGCTGCGGATAGCGGCAGCGGTGACGAACTCGACATGGACAGCGTGTCGGGTGATATCACTGTACGAACAGGCATATGGCCGCATATTGCCGTAGGCCAGTACCTATGGTTGCGTTTGAAAGGCAGCAAGGCTGATGGAGCGGAGCACAACCTCGACATATGGGCAGCGCCGAGCGCCAAGGTCAACGAACGCTGGCTTGAGGACGAGTTTTACAACAAATTGGTTTCAGATTCCTACGATTATCTGCAGGAGCTGGGGGGTGGCAGCACGCTGACGCTGGAGTTCAAGGTTGCTTTCGGTCAAAGCACCCAAGAGAGCCAGGCCACAGTCTTCCCTTCACGCACTTATACGGTCAAACGAATGACTCCGCGCCTTGACAATGTCAAGGATATGTATGGACAGGAGATTCCGAATGGCGGAGCCACCCGTTACGGAGCAATGACATTGTCGGGGCAGGCAAGTAAGGGCTGTCTGGTCGAGTTATACGACAGCGGTAAAACCCCTCCGGTTTTCCAGGGGGTGGCGAGAGCCGATCCAATAACCGGCGTATGGTCTAGACCCACAGTCATAAGGGATGAAGGTTTCTGTAGATTTTACGCTGCCTCCCTCTACCACAGCAGTGGCCCGGTAAATTCAAACGAACGTACCCTGACGTTCAGGCGGTGAAGAACCCGACCGACGGCTTACCGCTGGTCACGAGCGAGCCGTATACCTCAGGGACAGACCACGATTGTGGAGACTAATCGTCAAGACCTGACTCGAGACGCACATGTCCGGAATTCCCCAAACCCATTCAATCAACCAGACACACAGGGTGTCTGGCTTTTAGGGCTGCTTTGCAGCCCAGCGGGGCGGTGCGACGTTTCGCTAAATCCCCTCGCCACAACAGTGTTCACGCCAGTGGGTAGGTTTAGTTCGCCTCTTTCACCGCACTCAAGAACGCACACGTCCGTTCCTGCTGCGGGTTTTCGAAGATCTGCGCCGGTGTGCCCTGCTCATGAATCTGGCCCTTGTAGAAAAAACAGACCCGATCAGCGAACTCCCGCGCAAACCCCATCTGGTGGGTCACCATCAGCATCGTCAGGTTGTGTTCGGCCCCCAGCTTGCGGATCACGTTAAGCACCTCGCCACACAGCTCCGGGTCGAGCGCCGAAGTCACCTCGTCAAACAACATCACCTTGGGCCGCATCGCCAGCGCCCGGGCAATTGCCACCCGCTGTTGCTGGCCGCCGGACAACTGCGACGGGTAATGGTCGAGCTTATTGCCCAGCCCCACCAGTTCCAGCAGGTCGGCGGCGCGCTCCCGGGCTTGCTTCGGGTTCATGCCCAGCACCTGGACCGGCGCCTCGATCACGTTCTGCAGCGCGGTCATGTGGGGGAACAGGTTGAAGCTCTGGAACACCATGCCGATCTTGCCACGCACCCGGCGGATGTGCCGGTCGTTGGCCGGCACCAGTACGCCGTTGCGGTTGGGCATGTGGGTCAGCGAGTCGTCCTCGACGCGGATCTGGCCCTGGTCGATGCCTTCCAGGGTCATCAACACCCGCAGCAGCGTGGACTTGCCCGAGCCGCTGGGGCCGATGATCGCGACTTTTTCACCGGGCGCGACATCCAGGTTCAGATGGTCGAGTACGGTGAAGCTGCCGTAGCTTTTGGTCACGTCCTGGAAACTCACAATCGGCCGGGACGGTGTCGGAATTTGCATGGCCGGGGCCTCCTGCTGTGACGCCAGCGTGCTGCGCCGGGACAAATCGGTGGGCGTGGACAGGGGTAAAGTCATTAGCGTAGCTCCATGCGCGTTTCAAGGCGCCGTACCAGATAAGCCAAGGCGAGGCTCAGGGCGAGGAAGAACAGGCCGACCAGGGTGATGGGTTCCAGGTAACGGAAATGCTCGGAACCGATGTTCTTGGCCTGCTGCATGATTTCCACCACGGTGATCGCCGACAGCACCGGCGTGTCCTTGAGCATCGCCACCAGGTAGTTGCCCAGGGGCGGCACGATCGGTCGCAGCGCCTGGGGCAGGATGATGTTGCGGTAGGCGTCGTACGGCGCGATGTTCAACGCCGTCACCGCTTCCCACTGCGCCCGTGGCACCGCGTCGAGGCCACTGCGATAGACCTCGGCGATGTAGCAGGCATAGTGCAGGCCGATGCCGAGGATGCCGACTTGCATGGCCGTCAGGCTCAAGCCGTAGTTGGGCAGCACGTAGTAGAGGAAATACACCTGGATCAGCAGCGGCGTGCTGCGGATGAACTCGATCACCGCCGTGGCCGGCCATGACAGCCAGAATCTGCGACTGCGCCGGCCAATCGCCAGGAACAGCCCCAGCACGATTGCGATGAGGAAACCGATCAGGGTAATGCCCACGGTATTGAGGGAGGCGCGCAGCAGGTCCGGCAGGATCAGTGCGGCGTAGGACCAGTCGAACAGCGTCATGACAGACCTCCACGCATCCGGCCCCGGCTCAGCCGTCGCTCGACGTTGCGCATGCCGAAGTTGATGGCTTGGGCGAGAATGAAATACAGCACCAGCGCCAGGCTGAAGACCTCCAGGGTCTGGAACGTCGCCTGATCCAACTGGCGCGCCCGGAAGCTCAGGTCGGACAAGGTGATCAGCGATACCAGCGAGGTGTTCTTCAGCAACTCGATCAACAGGTTGGTGCCCGGTGGAATCGCCGCCAACAATGCCTGGGGCAGGATGATCCGCTTGAAGCGCGTGAAGGCGCTGAAGTTCAGCGCCGTGCAGGCTTCGTATTGGCCCTTGGCAACCGAGCTGATGGCGCCGCGCATCACTTCGGCCCCGTAGGCGCCGATGTGCAGGCCCAGGCCGACGATGGCCACGGCGTAGGGGCTCAGCTCCACATTGAAGGGCGGCAGCGGCAGCACGAAGAACAGCCAGAACAATTGCACCAGCAGCGACGTGCCTCGGAACACTTCGATGTAGGTAATCGAAAACCAGCGCAACGCGCGCCACGGCGACAGCCGCCCGAGGGCCGCGAGTACCGCCGCGACAATCGCCAGCAGCGAGCCGAAGAACGTTACCTGGAGCGTAACCCAGGCCCCTTGAATCAATAACGGAAGTAATTCGCCCATGGTTCAACCCGATATCCGATGAAGCAGGGAACAGGCATCACGCTCTGCGCGTCATGCCCGTTTCGGCGTGCCATTAGGGCTGAGCGCAAAGCTCGGCCGCGGTCTTGCTGGTGACGTTGGATTTGTCGAAACCGAATGGCGCGACGGCCTTGAGGTGTTCCTCCGAACCCAGCCACTTCTTCAGCTCGGCATTGACCGCGTCGCGCAGGTCTTTGTCCTCGGGGCGGAAGGCCAAGGCGCCGTAGCCGATGTGGGACGGGTCGTCCTTGAATTCGGTCATCGCCTCTACTTTATCGCCACCCTTGCTGGCCAGGCCCTTCATGGTCAGTTGGGTGCCGACGGCCGCGTCGGCGCGACCGGCGCGCACGGCTTGCAATTGCGCGGTGGTGTCGGGGACCTGGAGGATCTGATCGTCCTTGACCCCGGAGTCGCGGGCATAGGCCAGGTTCACCGTGCCGGCCATGATGGCCAGCTTCACGTCCGGTTGCTTGGCGATGTCTTCATAGCTGTGGAGTTTTTTCGGGTTGCCCTTGGCCACGAGCAAGGCGTCGGGCAATTGATACTGCGGATCGGTGAACAACACTTGCTTGCAGCGCGCCGGGGTGATGTACATGCCGGCGGCAATCACATCGAAGCGACCTGCGCGCAGGCCAGGGATTAGCGAGCCCCATTCGGTGAGCACGCCATTGACCTGCTTGATGCCCATCCTGGCGAAAATGATCTTGGCGATCTCCGGCGACTCACCGGTGACGGTGCCGTCGGTTTCGGTGAAGGCGAATGGGGTTTCGTTGGCGTAGCCGATCCGGATGCTGCTGTTGCTTTTGACGGTATCCAAGGTGGCCGCTTGAACGCTGCCGGCCAGGCCCAGTGCGGCACAAGTCAACAAGAGTCGGCGCAAGGGTGTGCAAGTGCGGGGAAGAAAATTGCTCATCGATAAAATCTCCTGTTTCTTGTGGATCCGTCAGCGGACGGTTCTGTGTTAGGAGGCAGTGTGACAAGAGCAAAGCGTACAGCGGCGGATCCGGGCGGGGCCTGGAAGCGGTAACGGCGCCGGTACAGGTCGATCCGGCTTTTTATCGGGGCAATGAACCCGCCTGGAGGACGACCTTGGACCGAGCATACAAAAGCCCCGACGCGGATTGTATTGCACTAGGACAATTGCTTTGCCGCCATGGCCGCGCAATGCTGTGCGCACCCGTTCTCACGCCGGTTGCAGCCGTTATGGATAAGTGGAAATCAGCCCTGGACCTCGCCCGCAGCGGTGAATCCAAATACAAGATCCTGGTGCAGGCCATTGCCGACGATATCGAACAGGGCGCCTTGGCCAACGACCAGCGCCTGCCGCCGCAGCGGCAGGTGGCCGACGCCATGGGCATCAGCGTGCAGACCGTCACCAATGCTTACAAGGAGCTGGAACGCCAAGGGCTGGTCCGTTGCGAAGTAGGGCGCGGCAGTTTTGTTTCGCGGCGCATGAGCGACCGGGTCGCCACCTACATACTCGACAGCCCCGAGCGGGCGCTGGTGGATTTTTCCATCACTCGCATCCTCCACACTCGCGAGCACGACCAGGCCTGGCGGGATACCTGCGCGGCGCTGAGCACTGAAGAGGACCAGCCGTGGATTCACGCGTTTCGGCCCATCGCCGGTTTCGAGTCCCATCGCGAAGCGGCGGCGCAGTGGATTGGCCGGCAAGGGCTGAAAGTCGACCGTAACGATGTGCTGATCACCAACGGCGCGGCCCATGGGATCTTCCTGGCGCTCGCTTCCCTGGCGGGCCCCGACGATGTGGTGCTTTGCGAAGGCTTGACCGACCACGGCGTGATCGGCAATTCCCAGGTGTTGGGCTTCACCCTCAAGGGCCTGGAGATGGATCGCCATGGCATCGATCCCGAACATTTCGAAGACATGTGCAGCAACGAGCGCATCACGGCGCTGGTGTGCACACCGAACCTGAACAACCCCACCACCAGCCTGATGCCCGACGCCCGGCGCCGGGAAATCGCCGAGATCGCCCGGCGCTTCGGTGTGCACATTATCGAGGATGATGTATACGGTCCGCTGCTGGACGAACGCCGCGCGCCGCCCATCAGTCATTATCTGCCGGAGTTGTCGTTCTACTGCACGAGCATGACCAAGTCGGTGCTCACGGGGTTGCGCATCGGTTACCTGGTGGTGCCCAAGCGCCTGGCGTTGCGTACCGAGAGCATCCTGCGGGTCAACAGCTGGATGGCCACGCCGATGGTCTCGGAGATCGCCACCCGCTGGATTCGCGATGGCCGCGCCGAGTCGCTGGTGCAGTTGCAGCGCCAACTGTTGGCCGGGCGCCAGACGATGGTCACCGAATACATGGGCGAGCATGTGTTGGCCCAGCATCCTCATGCCTTGAACGCCTGGATCGGCATCCCGCCCCACTGGGAAGTGGACAGCCTGGTGCGGGCGCTGCGCCACAAGCACATCGCCGTCACTTCCCCCGACCCGTTCACCGTACGCGGCACTCCCCGGCCGCGCGCGGTGCGAGTGTGTGTCGGCGCCGAATGCAGCGATGAAGAAATGCGCCATGCGCTGATCGGCATGCGCGAGATCTTCAACCAGTATCCGCAGATTCATGATTTTTGATAGGCAAGCAGTGGGCTTTCTCCGAAGTTGCATGTGCTTTTGTGGCGAGGGAGCTTGCTCCCGCTCGGCTGCGAAGCAGTCGTAAAAACAGTTAACTGTCTTCAGATACATCTGGTTGAATGGATTTGGGTCTGCTGCGCAGCCCAGCGGGAGCAAGCTCCCTCGCCACAGGGATAGGTGGGTCATGCTGAATTTGTCGATCTTTCAGCCGACACTGAATGCAAAGTAAATTGCCCTAGTACATTCATCACCACAATCCAGCCCTCTTAGACTGCGCCCAACACATCTGCTCGGGACGCAGTCATGACAGGGTTGCAGCTTCAGGACATTTACCTCGCCCGCCAGCGCATTGAGTCGCAGGTCAGGCGCACGCCCATGGAGCATTCCCCGAGCCTGTCGCGACGGATCGGCGTGCCCGTATACCTCAAGCTGGAAGCCCTGCAAATCACCGGCAGCTTCAAGCTGCGCGGGGCGAGCAATGCCGTCGCGCAACTCAGTTCCGAGCAGAAGGCCCAGGGCGTGGTCACCGCGTCGACCGGTAATCATGGCCGGGCGCTCGCCCACGCGGCCTCGCAGCAGGGCGTCCGGGCGATTGTCTGCCTGTCGAACCTGGTACCGGCCAACAAGGTGCAGGCGATTCGCGATTTGGGCGCCGAGGTGTGCATCGTCGGCCAGTCCCAGGACGACGCCCAGCGCGAAGCCGAGCGCATCGCCCGGGAGCAGGGGGCGACGTTTTTACCGCCCTTCGATCACCCAGCGATCATCGCCGGCCAGGGCACCCTCGGCCTGGAGATCCTCGAGCAGCAGCCGGACGTGGCCCAGGTCCTGGTGCCGTTGTCCGGTGGCGGCCTGTTCGCCGGGGTCGCCCTGGCCCTCAAAGGTGCCAACCCCGCGATCCAGGTCCACGGCATCAGCATGGCCCGTGGTGCGGCGATGCACGCCAGCCTCGCCGCCGGACAACCGGTGGACATCGAAGAGTTGCCGACTCTGGCCGACTCCCTCGGGGGCGGCATCGGCCTGGACAACCGCTACACCTTCGCCATGACCCGGCAATTGCGCGATGACCTGCACCTGCTCTCGGAAGCCTCCATCGCCAATGCCATCCGCCACGCCTATCACCACGAACGCCTGGTGCTCGAAGGCGCCGCCGTGGTGGGCATCGCGGCGCTGCTCGACGGCCTGGTCGAGCCGCGCGGCCCCATCGTCCTGGTGGTCAGCGGGCGCAACGTCGACATCGAACAACATGCCCGCGTGATCGCTGGCGCCAATGCCTGATAACCGTTAACGGAGCCCTGTCATGAGTGACGTCACCCTATTGAGCGAAGCCGACTTGCGCAGTTGCGTGGCCCTCGACCTGGCCAGCATCGACGCCATCGAGCAGGCTTTCGTGCTGTTGGCCACCGCCGCCGTGGCGATGCCGCCGATCCTGCGATTGGACATCCCCGAGCACAACGGCGAAGTGGATGTGAAGACCGCTTACCTGCCGGGCCTGGAACGCTTCGCCATCAAGGTCAGCCCGGGTTTTTTCGATAACCCCAAGCTTGGCCTGCCCAGCCTTAACGGCATGATGATGCTGCTCTCGGCACGCACCGGTTTGCTGGAGGCGCTGTTGCTGGACAACGGTTACCTCACCGCCGTGCGCACCGCCGCCGCCGGTGCCGTGGCGGCGCGGTGCCTGTCTCGCGAGGACAGCCGCAGCGTCGCGTTGATCGGTGCCGGCGAACAGGCGGCGTTGCAGCTTCAGGCGCTGCGCCTGGTGCGGCCCATCGACGAGGTGCGGGTCTGGGCGCGGGATGCGCAAAAGGCCAAGGCGTTCAGCCAAGACTTGGCGCGTGACAGCGGACTGGCCGTCACGCCTTGCGCCTCCATTGACGCTGCCCTGGAAGGCGTGGACATCGCCATCACCTGCACCCCCAGTCGCGAGCCGCTGATCCAAGCCCGCCATTTGCACCCTGGCTTGCACATCACGGCGATGGGTTCGGACGCGGAACACAAGAATGAAATTTCCCCGCAAGCCCTGGCGGCCGCCGATTGCTATGTCGCCGATCGCCTGAGCCAGACCCGCGTACTCGGCGAACTGCACCACGCCCTGGCGGCCGGCACCGTACGCGATGACCTGGCGCTTCTGGAATTGGGACGAGTATTGGCAGGGCAGCGGATTGGACGTTCCGATACGGCGCAAGTGACGCTCTGCGACCTCACCGGCACCGGCGCCCAGGACACCGCCATCGCCAACCTGGCGTTCGAGCGGGCGAGGGCGGCGGGCAAGGGCTTTGCGTTCGGTCGCTAGATCATTTTCTTCATGAGTCATTGAACAGAGGGCAGGTGGATGTCAGAGATCGTCGTCAATCTTCCGTTTAAACGGGAGGAATACACCCAGCGCCTGGCGAAGGTTCGCGCGGCCATGCAGGCCCAGGGCCTGGAGCTGCTGCTGGTCACCGATCCGTCGAACATGGCTTGGCTCACCGGCTATGACGGTTGGTCGTTCTATGTGCACCAGTGCGTGCTGCTGGCGCTGGAGGGCGAGCCCGTGTGGTTCGGTCGCGGTCAGGATGCCAACGGTGCCAAGCGCACGGTGTTCATGCAGGCCGACAACATCGTCGGCTACCCGGACATCTACGTGCAGTCCCGCGAGCGCCACCCCATGGACTACCTGTCCCGCGAGGTGATCATCGCCCGTGGCTGGGGGGCGCTGAGCATCGGCGTGGAGATGGACAACTATTACTTCAGCGCCGCCGCGTACCTGTCGCTGCAAAAGCACTTGCCCGACGCGACGCTGGTAGACGCGGTGGGCCTGGTGAACTGGCAGCGAGCGGTCAAGTCGCCCCAGGAAATCGCCTACATGCGCATCGCCGCGCGCATCGTCGAGAACATGCACAGCCGGATCCTCGAACGGATCGAACCGGGCATGCGCAAGAACGAACTGGTGGCCGAGATCTACAGCAGTGGCATTCTCGGTGCGGATGGTCATGGCGGCGACTACCCGGCCATCGTGCCGCTGTTGCCCACCGGCGCCGACGCCAGCGCGCCGCACCTGACCTGGGACGATTCGCCGTTCGAACGGGGCGCCGGGACCTTTTTTGAAATCGCCGGTTGCTACAAGCGTTACCACTGCCCGTTGTCGCGGACCATTTACCTGGGCAAGCCGCCCCGACATTTCCTCGACGGTGAAAAAGCCGTGGTCGAAGGCATCGCCGCCGGCCTGGACGCGGCCAAGCCGGGCAACACCACCGGGGACATCGCCGTGGCGTTTTTCAAGGTGCTGGAGAAGTTCGGCATCCACAAGGACAGCCGTTGCGGCTACCCCATCGGCATCAGTTATCCGCCGGATTGGGGCGAGCGCACCATGAGCCTGCGCCCTGGCGACAACAGCGTGTTGCAACCGGGCATGACCTTCCACTTCATGCCGGGGCTGTGGATGGACGATTGGGGCCTGGAAATCACCGAGAGCATTTTGATCACCGAAACCGGCGTCGAGACGCTGTGCAACGTGCCTCGTCAATTGTTTGTGAAGGATTGAGCCATGCCCGACTTGCCCAACAATCCCATCAGCGCCACGATCGACTTCAGCCGCGAGGGCGTGCAGCACGGCTTTCTCAAGCTGCCGTATTCGCGGGACGATTCGGCCTGGGGGGCGGTGATGATCCCCATCACCGTGATCCAGCGCGGTAGCGGCCCGACGGCGCTGCTCAGCGGTGGCAACCACGGTGATGAATACGAAGGCCCGGTGGCCTTGAGCAAACTGGCCCAGCAGTTGACCGCCGAGGACGTCACCGGGCGAGTGATCATCGTGCCGTTCATGAATACCCCGGCGTTCCATGCCGGGCGCCGGACTTCACCCATCGACAAGGGCAACCTGAACCGCAGTTTTCCCGGCCGGCCGGACGGCTCCGTTACCGAGAAAATCGCCGACTATTTCAATCGCACGTTGTTGCCGTTGGCGGACATTGTCCTGGACATTCACTCCGGTGGCCGGACCCTGGATTTCCTGCCGTTCGCCGCCTGCCACGTCTTGCCGGACAAACAGCAACAGGCCCGCTGCGAGGCCGGGATGCTGGCGTTCAACGCGCCGTATTGCATGCGCATGTTGGAGCTGGACGCCGAGGCGATGTACGACACGGCGGCCGAATCCCAGGGCAAGGTGTTTGTCACTACCGAACTGGGCGGCGGCGGTTCATCAACCGCCCGCAGCGTGGCGATTGCCGAGCGCGGGGTGCGCAACCTGCTGATCCACGCCGGCATCCTGCGGGGCACGATCGAGTTGCAGCCGTCGTTGGTGCTCGACATGCCGGACGCCAGTTGTTTCATCGCCAGCGAACACAACGGTTTGCTGGAAATGTGCCGTGATCTTGGTGACAACGTCACCCAGGGTGAGGTGGTGGCGCGTATCCATGACACCACCCGCAGCGGCGTCGCCCCGGTCCAATACCGCGCCGCCCGCAGCGGCCTCCTGGCGGCCCGGCACTTTCCCGGGCTGGTGCAGTGTGGCGATACCTTGGCGGTGATTGCGGATGTGTTGGCTTGATAACAGCCAGCCACAAATTTCCTGTGTACATATAAAACCTGTGGGAGCGAGCCTGCTCGCGATGGCGGTATAACAGATGATAGAGGTGCTGAATGTAATGGCCTCATCGCGAGCAGGCTCGCTCCCACAGGGATTTACGGTGATTGCAGGTTGGTGATCCGCCACAGATAAATGTGGGAGCGGGCTTGCTCGCGAAGGCGGTGTGACATGCAATGGATATGTTGAGTTTGATGGCCTCTTCGCGAGCAAGCCCGCTCCCACAAAGGCCTGCGTTGAGTCTGAGTTTTTTAACCACCCGGAGCCCGGCCCCATGCACAAACTCGATCGCTACGACCTCAAGATCCTGCAGATCCTCGCCGAGGATGGGCGCATCACCAAGTCGAGCCTGGCCGAGGCCATCAACCTGTCGGTGACGCCGGCCTGGGAGCGGGTGCGCAAGCTGGAAGCGGCGGGCTTGATCATCGGTTACCGGGCGCAGATCGATTGGGGCGGGGTGTTCAAGCGCCAGCAGGTGCTGGTGGAGATCACCCTGGCCCGACACACCGCCCAGGACATGCGCCGTTTCGAGCAACGCATGATCGCCGCGCCCGAAGTGGCGTTCTGTTACGCCACCGGTGGCGGTGTGGATTACCTGGCGATGATCCAGTCCCCAGACGTCGATGCCTACCAGCGTTTCGTCGATCAACTGCTGCTCGAAGATCTCGGCATCGAACGCTACTTCACCTACATCGTCACCAAGACCATCAAGACTGCCGGTGCCTTGCCGGCGGAGTTGGCGTCCTCTTCCTGAGTACCGCAGAAAACACTGTCCAGCAGGTCGTTTCCAGAAAAAAGCCAAGGTCTGACCCCGCGCAAACACCCGAAAGCCCAAGCGCCGCTGCCCTAGCATGGATTCACGCACACGCTCTGGAGTGAACGTCATGCCTTACCAACATCCGCTGCTGTTCAAAGCGCTTTGCTACATTGATGGCCATTGGGTCCACAGCGACAGTGGCCAGAGCATCGCGGTGCACAACCCTGCCACCCGCACGGTTATCGGCCATGTGCCGATGCTCGATCAGCCACAGATCGTCGCGGCGGTGGACGCAGCGCATCGCGCCTTCCCGACGTGGCGCGAGCAGAGCCTGGAGACGCGCGGCGCGATCCTGCGGCGCTGGGCAGCGTTGATCACCGAACACAGCGAAGACCTCGCACACATCCTCAGCCTGGAACAGGGCAAACCGTTGGCCGAGTCCCGTGGCGAAATCGCCTATGCCGCCAGCTTCATCCCTTGGTTCGCCGAGGAAGCCCGGCGCCTTTACGGCCAGAACATCCCCAGCCATATCCCGAATGCGCACCTGGGCACCATCAAGGAGCCGGTGGGCGTCTGCGCGCTGCTCACACCGTGGAATTTCCCTTCGGCGATGATTACCCGCAAGGCAGCCGCGGCCCTGGCTGCCGGCTGCACGGTGGTGATCAAGCCCGCCCACGAAACGCCGTACTCAGCGTTGGCCCTGGCGCAATTGGCCGAGGAAGCGGGCTTTCCCGCCGGGGTCTTCAACGTGGTCTTGGGCGAGCCGCAAATGGCCATGGAAACCCTGGTCAAGGACCGTCGTGTACGCTCGGTGAGTTTCACTGGCTCGACCCGGGTCGGCAAACTGGTGCTGCAAGCGGCGGCCCATGACGTGAAGAAAGTCGCGCTGGAACTGGGCGGCAACGCGCCGTTCATTGTCTGCGCCGATGCCGACCTGACGCTGGCAGTGAAAGTCGCTGTGGAAGCGAAGTTCCAGACCTCGGGCCAGGATTGCTGCGCGGCCAACCGAATCATGGTGCAACGCCCGGTGTACCCAGCGTTCCTCAGTCGTTTCGCCGCAGCGGTGCGTGCCTTGCGCGTCGGGCCGGCCATGGTCGGTCAACAGGAACAGGACGTGGATGTCGGGCCGTTGATGCACCAGGCGGCGTTCGATGCGACCGCTGATCGTGTCGCCGATGCCCTGGCGCTAGGCGCTCAGCGCCTGTTGGGGGGCGAGGCCCACGCCTTGGGCGGGTTGTTCTATCAACCGACCGTGCTGGCCGATGTCACGCCGCAGATGCGCATCTACCGTGAAGAAAACTTCGCGCCCATTGCCGGGGTGATGCCGTTCGACACCCTGGACGAAGCCATCGAAATGGCCAACGACACCGAATACGGACTGGCGGCCTATATTTGTTCGAACCGCCTGGACGTCATCTATCCGCTGATCCGCCGTCTCGACCACGCGATGGTCGCGGTCAACGGCGTCAAGTTCACCGGCCACCCGATCCCCTTCGGTGGCATGAAAGCCTCCGGCCTCGGTCGTGAGGGTGGCAGCGAGGGCTTCGAGCCCTTTGTCGAAACCAAATATTTTTGCCTGCACCATCAAGGCCAGTTCCCAGGAGAGTCCGCATGAGCCAAGAATTCAACACGCTGTTCGAACAAGACCGTGCGCATTTCATGCACCCCTCGACCCACGCCCATGACCACGCCAGCGGCGCGCTCAAGGGCCGGATCATCAAGAGCGCGTCGGGCGTTCGCATTCGCGACCATGAGGGCCGTGAGTTCATCGACGCCTTTGCCGGGCTCTACTGCGTGAACATCGGCTACGGCCGCACGGAGGTGGCTGACGCCATCTATAAGCAGGCCAAGGAGCTGGCCTACTACCACACCTACGTCGGCCACTCGAGCGAGGCGATCATCGAACTGTCCCGTCGCATCATGGACTGGGCGCCGGAAGGGATGAAGAAGGTTTACTACGGATTGTCCGGCTCCGATGCCAACGAGACCCAAGTCAAGTTGGTGCGCTACTACAACAACGTGCTGGGCCGGCCGTTGAAGAAAAAAATCATCTCGCGGGACCGTGGCTACCATGGTTCGGGCATCATGACCGGCAGCCTGACGGGGCTGGCGACCTTCCACCAGCATTTCGACCTGCCGGTGGAAGGGGTCAAGCACACCGTGTGCCCGCACTGGTATCGCAAGGCCCCGGTGGGCATGGACGAAGCGGCATTCGTGCGCTATTGCGCCGATGAGCTGGAGAAGATGATTCTTGCCGAAGGCCCGGACACCGTGGCGGCGTTCATCGGTGAACCGCTGATGGGCACCGGCGGCATCATTGTCCCGCCCGCCGGTTACTGGGATGCGATCCAGGCCGTGTTGAAGAAGTACGACGTGCTGTTGATTGCCGACGAGGTGGTCTGCGCGTTTGGTCGCCTGGGGTCGAAGATGGGTAGCCAGCGCTACGGCATGAAGCCGGACCTGATCACCACCGCCAAGGGGCTGACCAGCGCCTATGCGCCATTGTCGGCGGTGATCATCGGCGAAAAGGTCTGGAGCGTGATTGAAAAGGCCTCCCAGGCCGAAGGCGCCATGGGCCATGGCTGGACCTATTCCGGGCATCCGATCTGCGCAGCGGCGGCGTTGGCCAACCTCGACATCCTCGAACGGGAAAACCTCACGGCCAATGCCGAGGATGTTGGCGGCTACTTGAACCGTCGGTTGCGTGAAACGCTGGAAGGTCATCCGCTGGTGGGGGAGGTTCGCGGCGACGGCATGCTGGCCGCCGTGGAGTTCATGGCCGACCGTGAACAGCGCACGGCGTTCGACCCGGCACTCAAAGTCGGCCCGAAGGTCTCGGCTGCCTGCCTGGAGCGCGGCATGATCGCCCGCGCCATGCCCCACGGCGACATCCTGGGCTTCGCCCCGCCGCTGATCCTGACCCGGGAGGATGCGGACCTGATCGTCGACATCACCAAAGGGGCTATCGACCAGGTGGCAGAAGAGGTGTTGGCTTAACTGAGATGCCTCAGTACACCGATCCCTATGGCGAGGGAGCTTGCTCCCGCTGGGCCGCGAAGCGGCCCCAAAACCAGGCAACTCGGTGTGCCAGGAAAATCGAGTTCGCTGCTATAGGGCTGCTCCGCAGCCCAGCGGGAGCAAGCTCCCTCGCCACGGGGGATCAAATTGAAATAGGGAATTGGAACCAATAAAAAGCCCGCCTGATCATGGGATCGGGCGGGCTTTTGGGTGTCGCTTGGAAATTACTTCTTCAAACCGTAATGCTCATCGAGCATGCCGGGCGAATTCGGGGCCTTTGGCGCGTAGTCCCGTGGCGGTTCCTGGATCCCTTTGGGTGGGGTCAGGCGTTCCCGTGGCGTCTGTGCCGCATCGGCTTGCAGGGCAGCCAGCAGGCGCTGGCGAGTCTGCTCGTCCAAGGCAAGGCGATTGGCCCCCTCGGACAGATGATCCTGGACTTCCTGGTAGCTCTGGGTGAGTTTTTTCACCAGAGAGGCGGTGCTGTTGAAGTGGGTGACCACTTCATTCTGATAACTGTCGAAACGTTCCTGGATGTCGTCCAGCTGACGTTGGGTGCTGTTGGGCACCGCGTTGGGCAGCAGGCGGGCAAGCAGGAATCCAATGGCGACACCGGCAACCAGGGCAAGAGTCGGCAACAACCAAACTAAGAGCGAGTGTTCCACGAGTCCTTCCTCTATAAACGGCTTTGCTTTACGTTAACGGCTCGGACCTGCGCTGTATACCGCGAAGAACATCGCAATCATGCCAGGCACAGACTTTTAGCTAGACGAGTCGACCCCATTCGGGGTCACGGAGTTCTTTCCCTTGCTTATGCGCGAAACCCCTGTAGTCATCGATGGCCCCGTGGGCCAACTGGAAGCCTTGTACCTGGACAACGAGGCCCCCCGTGGCCTGGCGCTGATCTGCCACCCGAACCCGGTGCAGGGCGGGACCATGCTCAACAAAGTGGTCTCGACCCTGCAACGCACCGCCCGGGACGCCGGGCTGGTTACGTTGCGTTTCAATTATCGTGGCGTGGGCGCCAGTGCCGGCACTCATGACATGGGCACTGGTGAAGTGGACGACGCCCAGGCGGTCGCCCAATGGCTGCGGGAAAAATACCCGCAATTGCCCCTGACCCTGTTCGGCTTTTCCTTCGGCGGATTCGTCGCCGCCAGCCTGGGCGGGCGCCTGGAAGCCCAGGGACAACCGGTCAAGCACTTGTTCATGGTGGCCCCGGCGGTGATGCGCCTGGATGAGCAGTCGCCCTTGCCGACCGGTGGCGAATTGACCGTGATCCAGCCGGAAACCGACGAAGTGGTCGATCCGCAGCTGGTCTACGCATGGTCCGACACGCTCCAACGTCCCCATGAGCTGCTGAAAGTGGCAGAATGCGGACACTTTTTTCATGGCAAGCTGACTGATCTCAAGGATCTGATCCTGCCGCGCCTCTCGAATTGACAGCAGTCTGACAAGCGATAACCCATGACGACGCGTACCCGTATCCTGACCGGCATCACCACCACCGGCACCCCACACCTGGGCAACTATGCCGGCGCCATCCGTCCGGCGATCCTCGCCAGCCGCGACAGCAACGCCGATTCGTTCTACTTCCTGGCCGACTACCACGCCCTGATCAAGTGCGATGACCCGCTGCGTATCCAGCGTTCGCGCCTGGAAATCGCCGCTACCTGGCTGGCCGGCGGCCTGGACGTGGACCGCGTGACGTTCTATCGCCAGTCCGACATTCCCGAGATCCCGGAGCTGACCTGGCTGCTGACCTGCGTCGCCGCCAAGGGCCTGCTCAACCGCGCCCACGCCTACAAGGCCTCGGTGGACAAGAACGTCGAGGCCGGCGAAGACCCGGACGCCGGCGTCACCATGGGCCTCTACAGCTACCCGATCCTCATGGCCGCCGACATCCTGATGTTCAACGCCCACAAGGTGCCGGTCGGTCGCGACCAGATCCAGCACGTGGAGATGGCCCGGGACATCGGCCAGCGCTTCAATCATCTGTTCGGCCAAGGCAAGGAGTTCTTCACCATGCCCGAGGCGCTGATTGAAGAAAGCGTCGCCACATTGCCGGGCCTCGATGGCCGCAAGATGTCCAAGAGCTACGACAACACCATTCCGTTGTTCAGCAGCGCCAAGGACATGAAGGACGCGATCTCGCGAATCGTCACCGACTCCCGTGCCCCGGGCGAAGCCAAGGACCCGGACAATTCGCACCTGTTCACCCTGTTCCAGGCTTTCGCCACTGCCGAGCAGTCCGCCGAGTTCCGCAGCGAACTGTTGCAGGGCCTGGGTTGGGGCGAAGCGAAGAACCGCCTGTTCCAGTTGCTCGACAGCGAGCTGGGTGAGGCCCGCGAGCGTTATCACCAGTTCATCGAACGTCCATCGGACCTTGAAGACATCCTGCAACTGGGCGCGAAAAAAGCCCGGGCCGTGGCAACGCCGTTCCTCAATGAACTGCGCGAGGCCGTTGGCTTGCGGTCCTTCGTCAGCCAGGTCCAGGTGGCCACCCAGACCAAAAAGAAAGCGGCCAAGGCGGCACGTTTCGTCAGCTTCCGCGAGGAGGACGGCAGTTTCCGTTTCCGCCTGCTTTCCGCCGAGGGTGAGCAACTGTTGCTCTCGAACAATTTTGCCGACGGCAAGACCGCAGGGCAGGTGACCAAGCAATTGCAGGCCGGCCAACCCCTGGACGTACGCAGCGACGAGCTGAGTTTCAGCGTCTGGCTCGAAGGCGAATGCGTGGCGAATAGCGCAGCGTTCACCGACAGTGCCGCCCGGGACGCGGCCATTGATGCCTTGCGCATTGCCCTGACGCCTGCCCAGGACTGATCCGGCACGTCACCCGACCATCGGCCCGAATAAGGGCCGATTGCCATTCTTCTGGGCCATCGCTACAGTGACGGCCCGTTTTTGTTGCCTTGCTAACGAATATGACGCCCCTAGAACGATATCAAGCTGATCTGAAACGCCCGGAGTTCTTCCACGACGCAGCCCAGGAAACGGCGGTGCGGCATTTGCAGCGCCTGTACGACGACCTGGTCGCGGCCTCGAACAACAAGCCGGGCCTGTTGGGCAAACTGTTCGGCAAAAAAGACCAGGCGCCCGTCAAGGGCCTGTACTTCTGGGGCGGCGTTGGCCGTGGCAAGACCTACCTGGTGGATACCTTCTTCGAAGCGCTGCCGTTCAAGGAAAAGACACGCACGCACTTCCACCGCTTCATGAAGCGCGTGCACGAGGAAATGAAGACCCTGGGTGGCGAAAAGAACCCGCTGACCATCATCGCCAAGCGTTTTTCCGACGAGACCCGGGTGATCTGCTTCGATGAGTTCTTCGTTTCCGACATCACCGACGCGATGATCCTCGGCACCTTGATGGAAGAGCTGTTCAAGAACGGCGTGACCCTGGTCGCCACCTCGAACATCGTGCCGGACGGCCTGTACAAGGACGGTCTGCAACGAGCGCGTTTCCTGCCGGCCATCGCGCTGATCAAGGAACACACCGAAATCGTCAACGTCGACAGCGGCGTCGACTACCGTCTGCGCCACCTCGAACAAGCGGAGCTGTTCCACTTCCCGTTGGATGCGGCCGCCGAAGAAAGCCTGCGCAAGAGCTTCCGCGCCCTGACACCGGAATGCACCCAAGCGGTCGAAAACGACGAGCTGATCATCGAAAATCGCAAGATCCGCGCCATTCGCACCTGCGACGACGTCGCCTGGTTCGACTTCCGCGAACTGTGCGATGGCCCGCGTAGCCAGAACGATTACATCGAACTGGGCAAGATCTTTCACGCCGTGTTGCTCAGCGGCGTCGAGCAGATGAGCGTCACCACCGACGACATCGCCCGTCGCTTCATCAACATGGTCGACGAGTTCTACGACCGTAACGTGAAGCTGATCATTTCGGCTGAAGTCGAACTCAAGGACCTCTACACCGGCGGTCGCCTGACCTTCGAATTCCAGCGGACCCTGAGTCGCTTGCTGGAGATGCAGTCCCACGAATTCCTGGCGCGGGCGCATAAGCCTTAAGGCATCGGAAAACAAAAAAGGCCTGCGATTGCAGGCCTTTTTTGTACGCGTGAGTTGAGCAGTTCACTGCATAACCCTGTGGGAGCGGGCTTGCTCGCGAAAGCGGCGGGTCAGCTTGCATCTATGCTGAACATGCCGCCCCCTTCGCGAGCAAGCCCGCTCCCACACTGGATCGTATTCAGTTTCGGTTCACGCCGCCTGCTGAAACTGCTGCCGATACTGGTTCGGCGACAGGTCGGTGTGTTGCCGGAACAGTCGTGCGAAAAAGCTCGCGTCGTCGTAGCCGACTTCGTAGCTGATGGTCTTGATGCTCTTGCGGCTGCCGGAGAGCAGGCCCTTGGCGGTTTCGATCCGCAGCCGTTGCAGGTAATGCAGCGGTTTGTCGCCCGTGGCGGTCTGGAAGCGGCGCATGAAATTGCGGATGCTCATGCCATGCTCCCGGGCAACGTCCTCGAAGCGGAATTTATCGGCGAAGTGCTCTTCGAGCCATTGCTGGATCTGCAGGATGATCACGTCCTGGTGCAGTTTCTGCCCGCCGAAGCCGATCCGTCCTGGCGAATAGCTGCGTTGCACTTCATACAGGATGTCCCGCGCCACGGCCTGGGCCACGTTGGCGCCGCAGAAGCGTTCGATCAGGTAGATGTAAAGGTCGCAGGCTGAGGTCGTGCCGCCAGCACAGAACAGGTTGTCGGCGTCGGTCAGGTGCTTGTCCTGGTTCAGGTGCACCTGGGGGAAGCGCTCCTTGAAGGCATTGAAGAAGCGCCAGTAAGTGGTGGCTTCCTTGCCGTCGAGTAGCCCGGCCTCGGCCAGCCAGAACACCCCGGTGGCTTCGCCGCAGAGTACTGCGCCGCGAGCGTGTTGTTCGCGCAGCCAAGGCAAGACCTGGGGATAACGTTGGCAGAGGCCGGCGAAATCATCCCAGAAGGCCGGCAGGATGATGACGTCAGTATTTTCCAGGCCACCGTCCACCGGCATGATCACATCGCTGAAACTGTTCACCGGTTTGCCATCGGGGCTGACCAGCCGGGTTTCAAACGCCGGCGTCAGGCCGTGGCCCAGTTGTTTGCCATAGCGCAGGCTGGCCAGGTGGAAAAAATCCTTGGCTTGCATGAGGGTAGAGGCGAAGACCCGGTCGACTGCCAGGATGCTGACGCGCCGCAAGGGCGTGGAGGCGTGCATAGACATAATTCATCTTTATTTTTATAGGGGAAAGTGGTCAACAGACGGCTGGATCGTCTTATTTTTTGTCGGATGTGTCCAGTGTCCTGTCGTACATCGCAGGCTTAGGCTTTGTCGGATAACCACGCCCAACAATAACCAAAGGTGCGCCATGATCCCAAGAACCCTGTTCAGTCCCGAGCACGAATTGTTTCGCGACAGCGTACGAACCTTCCTCGAAAAAGAAGCCGTGCCGTACCACAGTCAGTGGGAAAAACAGGGGCATGTCGACCGTCAACTCTGGAACAAGGCGGGGGAGGCGGGCATGTTGTGCTCGCACCTGCCAGAGGCCTATGGCGGCCTCGACGCGGATTTCCTCTACAGCACCGTGGTGATCGAGGAGATCGGTCGCCTGGGGCTGACGGGGATCGGCTTCTCGCTGCATTCCGACATCGTCGCGCCGTACATCCTGCACTACGGCAGCGAAGCGTTGAAACACAAGTACCTGCCGAAACTGGTGTCTGGCGAAATGGTCACGGCCATCGCCATGACCGAGCCGGGCGCCGGTTCCGACCTGCAAGGGGTGAAGACCACGGCGGTGCTCGACGGGGATGAATACGTCATCAACGGCTCGAAGACCTTCATCACCAATGGTTTCCTGGCGGACCTGGTGATTGTGGTCGCCAAGACCGACCCCAAGGCCGGCGCCAAGGGCACCAGCCTGTTCCTGGTGGAGGCGGGCACCCCGGGCTTTGAAAAAGGCAAGCGCCTGGAGAAAGTCGGCATGAAGGCCCAGGACACGTCGGAATTGTTCTTCCAGGATGTCCGCGTGCCGAAGGAAAACCTGCTTGGGCAGGCCGGAATGGGCTTTGCCTACCTGATGCAAGAGCTGCCCCAGGAACGCCTGACCGTCGCCATCGGTGGCCTGGCTTCGGCCGAAGCGGCGTTGCAATGGACCTTGGACTACACCCGGGATCGCAAGGCGTTCGGCAAATCCATCGCCGACTTCCAGAACACCCGTTTCAAGCTCGCGGAAATGGCCACCGAAATCCAGATTGGCCGGGTCTTCGTCGACCGCTGCCTGGAGTTGCACCTGCAAGGCAAGCTGGACGTGCCGACGGCGGCGATGGCCAAGTACTGGGGCACCGACCTGCAATGCAAGGTGCTCGACGAGTGCGTGCAGTTGCATGGTGGCTACGGCTTCATGTGGGAGTACCCGATTGCCCGGGCGTGGGCGGATGCGCGGGTGCAGCGGATCTATGCCGGGACCAATGAAATCATGAAGGAGATCATTGCGCGGTCGCTTTGATCATGGGGTGAATTCAAGATTGCTTTCGCGAGCAAGCCCGCTCCCACATAGAATTTGTGTCGATCACAAATCCTATGTGGGAGCGGGCTTGCTCGCGAAGGCTTTTTACTTGGCGATCAGGGCGCCGGGTTCGGCTGATCCTTGTGAATCGCCTCGATCCCCGCCAGCACTTCATCCGACAGCTTCAGATCGAAGCTGGCGATGTTGCTGTCCAGCTGCTCCAGCGTGGTGGCGCCAATGATGTTGCTGGTCACGAACGGCTGCTGGGTGACGAACGCCAGGGCCATCTGCGCCGGGTCCAGGCTATGTTCACGGGCCAGGGCGACATAACGGCTGCAGGCGGCCTCCGATTGCGGGTTGAAGTAACGCATGAAGCGGCTGTAAAGGGTCAGGCGGCCCTTGGCGGGCCGTGCGCCGTTTTCGTATTTGCCCGACAGGAAGCCGAACGCCAGTGGCGAATAAGCCAGCAGGCCGCATTGTTCGCGAATGGCGATTTCCGACAGGCCGATCTCGAAGCTGCGGTTGAGCAGGTTGTACGGGTTCTGGATCGACACCGCCCGCGGCCAGCCACGGGCCTCGGCCAGGGCGAGGAATTTCATGGTGCCCCAAGGCGTTTCGTTGGACAGGCCGATGTGGCGGATCTTGCCGGCGCGGACCTGCTCGTCCAGGGCTTCGAGGGTTTCCTCCAGCGGGGTGAACGTTTCGTCGGCCTTGTGCTGGTAGCCCAGTTGACCAAAGAAATTGGTGCTGCGCTCGGGCCAATGCAGCTGGTAGAGATCGATCCAGTCGGTCTGCAGGCGCTTGAGGCTGGCGTCCACCGCTTCGACGATGTGGCGGCGATTGTGCTTGAGGTTCTTGTCGCGGATGTAGTCGATGGTGTTGCCGGGGCCGGCGATCTTGCTCGCCAGGATCCAGTCGGCACGGTCGCCACGGCTCTTGAAGTAATTGCCGATGTAGCGCTCGGTGGTGGCGTAGGTCTCGGCCTTGGGGGGTACCGGGTACATCTCGGCGGTGTCGATGAAATTGATGCCGGCACCCTTGGCGCGTTCGATCTGGGCGAAGGCCTCTGCCTCGCTGTTCTGCTCACCCCAGGTCATGGTGCCGAGGCACAGGGCGCTGACATTCAGATCGGTACGGCCTAGCTGGCGATAGTCCATCGGGAACTCCTTGGGCAAAACAATCATAAAAGCAGGTTGAAATATTTTTCGCAATCTGCATAATTGCGCACCTCTTTCTGCAGTGGAAGTGATGCGCCGCCGCCGAAGAATCTTGCCGTTGAACGGACGCGCCGACCCGAGCCCCCGAAAGCGTCTGTATCCGGCTGCCTTTGACTTGTCAAAGTACGCACTATTCAGTAAGATCCGCCGTCTAATTTACAGGGCGGCCCCTGAGGCTATAAAGAATGAAAACTTTTACTGCTAAACCGGAAACAGTAAAGCGCGACTGGTTTGTCGTCGACGCTGCTGGTCAGACCCTGGGTCGTCTGGCCACCGAAATCGCGAGCCGTCTGCGTGGCAAGCACAAGCCTGAGTACACCCCTCACGTTGACACCGGTGACTACATCGTCGTGATCAACGCTGAGCAAGTACGTGTTACTGGCGCTAAAACCACTGACAAAATGTACTACTCCCACTCCGGTTTTCCTGGCGGCATCAAGTCGATCAACTTCGAAAAGCTGATCGCCAAAGCCCCTGAGCGCGTGATCGAGACCGCGGTTAAAGGCATGCTGCCTAAGAACCCACTGGGTCGCGACATGTATCGTAAGCTGAAGGTTTATGCGGGCGCTGCTCACCCTCATACTGCTCAGCAGCCCCAAGAACTGAAGTTTTAACGGAATAGTTCATTATGTCGGCGACTCAAAATTACGGCACTGGCCGTCGCAAGACTGCAACCGCACGCGTTTTCCTGCGTCCGGGCACTGGTAACATCTCCATCAACAACCGCTCCCTGGATAACTTCTTCGGCCGCGAAACTGCCCGCATGGTAGTTCGTCAGCCGCTGGAACTGACCGAGACCGTCGAAAAATTCGACATCTACGTCACTGTTATCGGTGGTGGTGTAAGTGGTCAAGCTGGCGCAATCCGCCACGGCATCACTCGCGCCCTGATGGATTACGACGAGACTCTGCGTGGTGCTCTGCGCAAAGCCGGCTTCGTAACTCGCGATGCTCGCGAAGTTGAACGTAAGAAAGTCGGTCTGCGTAAAGCGCGTAAGCGTCCGCAGTACTCGAAGCGTTAATTTCGCTTCCGCTTTCAAAAGGCGCCCAGTTCCTCACGGAGCTGGGCGTTTTTTTATGGGCAAAAGAATTGCTCTGTGACAACTTGCCACATTCGTAGAGCCCCTATACTACAAGGCTTGGCGGTTTGGCCGCTTGGTAATTACCTTGTCAGAATTGGGGCTTTTCATTACCATTCGGCAAAATTTTTATAAGTTCAGATTTTTACTTAGTAGACGCCTGATCTAACAGGCCACAAAGCTGATGGGAGAGGACTGAATGAGCAATGACGGCGTGAATGCAGGCCGGCGTCGCTTCCTGGTAGCAGCCACATCCGTGGTGGGTGCTGCAGGAGCGGTGGGGGCTGCGGTCCCGTTCGTGGGGTCATGGTTTCCCAGCGCCAAGGCGAAAGCCGCAGGTGCACCGGTGAAAGTGAATGTCAGCAAGATCGAGCCAGGCCAGCAGATGATTGCTGAGTGGCGCGGCCAGCCGGTATTCATCGTCCGCCGTACAGAGGAAATCCTGGGGAATCTGAAAAAGATCGAGGGTCAGTTGTCCGACCCGTCCTCCAAGAACTCGGTCCAACCGGAATACGTCAACCCTGAAACGCGTTCGATCAAGCCAGAGGTTCTGCTGCTGATCGGTATCTGCACGCACCTGGGTTGCTCGCCAACGTTCCGTCCTGAAGTGGCCCCTGCCGATCTCGGCAAGGACTGGGTCGGTGGCTATTTCTGCCCTTGCCACGGCTCCCACTACGACCTGGCCGGTCGCGTCTACAAATCGCAGCCTGCACCTCTGAACCTGCCAGTTCCCCCGCATTCCTATGAAACCGATGACATCATTGTCGTTGGCGTCGATACGGAGAAAGCGTGATGAGCAAACTTATGGATTGGGTTGATGCGCGCTTTCCCGCGACCAAAATGTGGGAAGACCATCTCAGCAAGTACTACGCCCCGAAGAACTTCAACTTCTTCTACTTCTTTGGCTCCCTGGCGCTGCTCGTTCTGGTCAACCAGATCGTCACCGGTGTCTGGCTGACCATGAGCTACACCCCGTCGGCGGAAGAAGCGTTCGCCTCCGTCGAATACATCATGCGCGACGTCGAGTACGGCTCGATCCTGCGTCTGCTGCACTCCACCGGCGCTTCGGCGTTCTTCATCGTGGTCTACCTGCACATGTTCCGTGGCTTGCTCTACGGTTCGTACCAGAAGCCTCGTGAGCTGGTGTGGGTCTTCGGCATGCTGATCTACCTGGCGCTGATGGCCGAGGCCTTCATGGGCTACCTGCTGCCGTGGGGCCAGATGTCCTACTGGGGTGCCCAGGTGATCATCTCGCTGTTCGGTGCGATCCCGGTCATCGGCGACGACCTGACCCAATGGATTCGTGGTGACTACCTGATCTCGGGTATCACCTTGAACCGCTTTTTCGCCTTGCATGTCGTGGCCCTGCCGATCGTGATCCTCGGCCTGGTGGTGCTGCACATCCTCGCGCTGCACGAAGTCGGTTCGAACAACCCGGATGGCGTGGATATCAAGAAGCACAAGGACGAGAACGGCGTACCGCTGGATGGCATCGCCTTCCACCCGTACTACACCGTGAAAGACATCGTCGGCGTGGTGGTCTTCCTGTTCATCTTCTGCTCCATCGTATTCTTCTTCCCGGAAATGGGCGGTTACTTCCTCGAGAAGCCGAACTTCGAGCAGGCGAACGCGTTCAAGACCCCTGAGCACATTGCCCCGGTCTGGTACTTCACGCCGTTCTACGCGATTCTGCGGGCGATCCCGGACAAGCTGCTGGGTGTTATCGCCATGGGCGCGGCCATCGCCGTGCTGTTCGTCCTGCCGTGGCTGGACCGCAGTCCCGTCAAGTCGATGCGCTACAAAGGCTGGCTGAGCAAGATCTGGCTCGTGGTGTTCTGCGTCTCGTTCGTGATCCTGGGCGTGCTGGGCGTACTGGCACCGACACCGGGCCGGACGCTGCTGTCGCAGGTCTGCACCTTCCTGTATTTCGCCTACTTCATTTTGATGCCGTTCTACACCAGGCTCGAGAAGACCAAACCGGTTCCGGAAAGGGTGACTGGCTGATGAAAAAGCTATTTGCTGTACTGATTCTTGCTGCTATGCCTGTACTGTCCTTCGCGGCTGAACACGGTGGCCCGGAGCTCGAAAAAGTCGACATCGACGTTTCCGACAAAGCGGCCATGCAGGACGGCGCCCGTACGTTCGCCAACTACTGCATGGGTTGCCACAGTGCCAAGTTCCAGCGCTACGAGCGTGTTGCCGATGACCTGGGCATCCCTCATGAGCTGATGCTCGAGAAGCTGGTGTTCACCGGTGCCAAGCTGGGTGACCACATGAACATCGGCATGCAGCCGGCGGACGCCAAGACCTGGTTCGGCGCCGCGCCGCCGGACCTGACGCTGGTTGCCCGTGTGCGTGGCACCGACTGGCTTTACGGCTACCTGCGCTCGTTCTACGAAGATCCTTCGCGTCCATGGGGCGTGAACAACAAGGTCTTCCCGAACGTCGGCATGCCTAACGTTCTGGTCGGCCTCCAAGGTCGCCAGGTGGTAGGCTGCAAACAGGTCCAGATCGTTGAAGACGGTAAAAAGCAATTCGATCCGCTGACCGGCTCCGCGTTGACTCACGAAGCTTGCGACCAACTGACCGTATTGCCGAATACCGGCAGCCTGACCCCGGAGCAGTTTGACGAGAAGGTCAAGAACCTGGTGACCTTCCTGGCCTACTCGGCCAACCCGGTGAAGCTGGAACATCAGCGCATCGGTACCTATGTATTGCTGTACCTGGCGTTCTTCTTCGTATTCGCTTACCTGCTCAAGCGTGAATACTGGAAAGACGTGCATTGATAAAGCTGTAAGCCATTGCTGTTAATCGTGCGCGCCCAAGGGCGTCTCTGAAAATGTAACGAGCCTGGCCAGCCAGGTGTTACGGGAGGCGCCCTCTGGGCGCGCTCGCTTTTCCGTTTTTCGATAATTTCAACAAGCGAGGAGGATCGCCATGGGCGTGACCAATCGGTTGGCCTGTTACTCCGACCCCGCCGACCACTATTCCCACCGGGTACGCATCGTACTGGCAGAGAAGGGTGTCAGCGCCGAGATCATTTACGTCGAAGCGGGCCGTCAGCCGCCGAAGCTGATCGAGGTGAACCCTTACGGCAGCCTGCCCACCTTGGTCGATCGTGACCTGGCGTTGTGGGAGTCGACTGTGGTGATGGAATATTTGGATGAGCGTTATCCGCATCCACCTTTACTGCCGGTTTATCCTGTCGCGCGTGCCAACAGCCGTTTGCTGATCCATCGCATCCAGCGTGACTGGTGCGGGTTGGTGGACTTGATCCTGGATT
Source organism: Pseudomonas sp. SWRI179 (assembly GCF_014268705.1). NCBI lineage: Bacteria > Pseudomonadati > Pseudomonadota > Gammaproteobacteria > Pseudomonadales > Pseudomonadaceae > Pseudomonas > Pseudomonas sp. SWRI179. The sequence continues at coordinate 94,210 of NZ_JABWRA010000016.1, forward strand.
CCCGGACCAAGGAGCCGGCGCGGGTCGTGGCGCGCAAGGAATTGCGTGAAAGCCTGACAGGCGTATCGCCGCTGTTCGTCGACAAGCCGTTTTTCCTCAGTGAGGAACAAAGTCTGGTGGATTGCTGCCTATTGCCCATACTCTGGCGTTTGCCGATTCTGGGTATCGAACTGCCGCGGCCTGCCAAGCCGCTGCTTGATTATATGGAGCGCCAATTTGCGCGTGAGGCATTCCAGGCGAGTCTGTCTGGTGTCGAACGCGACATGCGCTAAGGCTTAGGGAGCCGCTATGAACTCCAGTCGACCTTATCTGGTCCGCGCGCTCTATGAGTGGATTGTGGACAACGATTGCACCCCGCACATGCTGGTCAATGCCGAGTTTCCGTCGGTGCAGGTGCCGCAGGGTTTTGCCAATGACGGGCAGATTGTCCTGAACGTGTCGCCAGCCGCCGTGCGTCATTTGCACATGGATAACGACGCTGTCAGTTTCGAAGGGCGCTTCGGTGGTGTGCCGCATACCCTGTACGTGCCTGTTGCTGCGATCCTGGGCATTTATGCCCGGGAGAATGGCCAGGGCATGGTGTTCGAGCTGGAAGCGCCGCTGGACGGTGAGGAAGAGTTCGAGCCGGATGATGATTTGCCGCCACCGGATGACGAGCCGCCGCGTCCTAGCGGGCGGCCGAGTTTGAAAGTGGTGAAGTAGGTTGTAGATAAGTGCCAGTCACTGATCGTGTGAAAGTCTGCAGCTTGGTTAAGAAAATGCCTGTGTCGTGAGATGCGGGCATTTTTTTGTGTCGTGGTTTTATGTGTATATCCGTTTCTGCGGTAACGCGTGCTTATGGTTCCGCTCTTACAACCATCCCTTTCAAGGTCCTGTGGGCTTGCTCGCGAAGAGGCCGACAAGCCCAGTATCCATTTGACTGAACCATCGCCATCGCGAGCAGGCTCGCTCCCACATTCAATCTCCAGTGAACACAAAATTCATATCCAACACAGAACCCCTGTGGGAGCGGGCTTGCTCGCGATGAGGTCAGTAAACCCAACATCCATGTGACTGAGTTACCGCCTTCGCGGCGGCCCGCGGAGCAATGCCATCGTTCAGGCATGCCGAGCCTAGGCGAGGCGCCGAGTGGTGGGGCAGAAGCGCTTTGGTTACTTTCGACTGGGCCGGCTTCCGGGCTTTTCGAAGGTGACCCGCCGTCAGGGCGGAACACTAAGCGGCCGTTATCGCAGCAATGGATATACACACCGACCAACCAGCCCCAAAACGAAGCCATAAAAAAACGGCGCCTTCCTTTCCAAGAAAAGCGCCGTTCGTGTACCAGCATCTATATCAGTCAATGTACTCAAACAACTTCACAATCTTCTGCACCCCGGACACACCCTGCACCAGATTGGTCGCCTGCGCCGCTTCCTGCTTGGTCAGCAACCCCAGCAGATACACGATGCCATTCTCAGTCACAACCTTGATGCGCGAACCAGGGATGCTGGCGTCGGTCAGCATCTGCGTCTTGATCTTGGTGGTCAGCCAGGCATCGTTCTGGCGCGCCAGCAGCGAAGAAGGCTGCAGAACCTGAAGCTCGTTATGCACAGTCTTGACCCGCTGCACAGCGCTGGCTTCCTGTTCGGCCTTGGCCTTGAGGTCGGCGCGTGGGGTCTGGCCGGCCAGCAAGACGACACCGTTGAAGCTGGTGACGACGATGTGCGAGTTGTTGTCCAGGTCCGGATCGGCCTTGGCGATGTTCACGCCGACCTTGGTTTCAATCAGGGAGTCGTCGATCTTGCTGCCGAAGGTGCGGGTGCCGCGGTCATCTTCAATCGGCTTTTCCCGGCTGGCGTTAACCACCGATGTGCAGCCGCTGATGCCGAGGCACAGGGTCAGGGCCAGAAGGCCTAGGCGATTAGGGGTCATTCTTCACTCCCGAACAGTTGGCTGTCGATCAAGTCGCAAAGGCAGTGGATCGCCAGCAGGTGGACTTCCTGGATACGTGCGGTGACATTGGCCGGTACGCGGATCTCGACGTCTTCGGGCAATAGCAGTGACGCCATGCCGCCGCCGTCACGACCGGTCAATGCTACGACAATCATTTCGCGATCATGTGCGGCCTGGATCGCTTGAATAATGTTGGCCGAGTTGCCGCTGGTGGAAATCGCCAGCAGGACATCGCCGGGTTGGCCGAGGGCGCGGATCTGTTTGGAGAAGACTTCGTTGTAGCTATAGTCGTTGGCGATCGAGGTAATCGTCGAGCTGTCGGTGGTCAGGGCGATTGCCGGCAGGCTCGGGCGTTCGCGCTCGAAGCGGTTGAGCAGTTCCGAGGAGAAGTGCTGGGCGTCGCCGGCCGAGCCGCCGTTGCCGCACGAAAGCATCTTGCCCTCGTTGAGCAAGGCGTTGACCATCACTTGGCTGGCTTGCTCGATGTGCGGTGCAAGTACGTCCATCGCCTGTTGCTTGGTGTCGATACTGGCCTGAAAAAGCTGGCGAATTCGCGATTGCATGTCCATCTGTGTGACCTTAAGTAGCGCGACTTATCGGCACAAACATGTGCGGCGCGCAAAGCAAAGAGCAAAAAAGTTAGGTGAAGGTGTCCGGCTCAGCATGGGCGCTCAACTGTCGAAGGCGTTCTGCAGCCAGTTCAACTGGTCGGCGTTACTGTCGATGGCAACCACGTCGAAGCGGCAGGGATGATCGGCCCAGCGAGACTCGCGTTGCAGGAAGTACTGCGCGGCGAAAATCAACTTTTGGCGCTTGCGCCCGTCAATGCTGTCGAGCGCGCCACCCCATTGGGTATTTTTTCTATAGCGGACTTCGACGAATACTACTGTATCGCCGTCAAGCATGACCAGATCAAGCTCACCACGTTTACACAACCAGTTCTGCGCCAGCAGCCGCAGGCCGTGTTGCTCGAGATGCGCGAGGGCCTGGCCCTCGGCATCCCGTCCGCTTTGCTGGCGTGATCGGTCAGGCATTAGCGCTGGGTGTCCGGCAGGCGCTGCACCTGGCCATTGACGAACTCGGCCCAAGGCAGTTGACGCTGTACGCGCTGGGTGGGAGACACGGCCAGGCTGCCCGATAGGCCTTCGATGCGGCTGTCCGGCAACGTCTTGAGCTGGCCCAGGCGCGGCGCCAGGCGATAGGCGTCCGCCCCCATCGCGTACAACCGACCCAGGCTGCCACCCGCCTGGGGCCACTGCGCGGTGACCTGCTTGCGCAACGGGTCATTGGCGTCGAGCAGCCAGGGGGTTTCACAGAAGCGGATGCCGCTCATGTCGTTGTACTGGTTCTGGTCGCCGCTGGCGCTGAACACCGAGGACGTTGCGTAGACCGGCACGTCGCCGGCGTACTGGAAGTTCAGGGTCGGCTTGATCTGCTGGGCCTGCTGCGGTGTCGAGGCAAGGAAGATGAACTCGATGTCCTGGCGACGGGACGGCTGGGCCGCGACCGTGGTGCCGACGGTGTTTTGCAGGCTCTTGGCGCGACCTTCGCTCTGGCGCAACTGGAACATGTCGGCGATCTGCTGGGCCAGTTGGACCGGCTGGTCGACACGTTCGATGGCGACGATGGTGCCGCCGTTGGCCTGCCAGTCCTGGCTGAAGGCCTTGAGCACGCGATCGCCCCATTCGCCCTTCGGTACCATGACGGCGGCGCGGTGCAGGCCATCGGCACGGGCGCGGCGGGACACTTCGCGGGCTTCATCCTCAGGCGCCAGGCCGAACTGGAACAGTTGCGGTGGCCCTTGTTCGCCTTCGCTGTAGTTCAGTGCCAGGGTGGTGATCGGCAATTGCGGGCGGGTGCTGATCTGCTTGACCAGCGGTTTTTCCAGCGGGCCGATGACCAGTTGCACGCCGTCGGCCTGGGCCTTGCGATAGAACTCGTCCATGGAGGTCAGGCTGGCGCTGTCATAGAACTGGATGCTTGGCGGCGTCTGCCCGGCCTGCTGGGCCTGGTAGTGGGCAGCCATGAAGCCCTCGCGCAAGGCCTTGGCAACCGCGGCCAACTGGCCATTCTGTGGCAGCAGCAGGGCGATCTTGCTCAGTGGCTGGCTGGCCAGTTCCTTGAGCTTGACCAGGGGTGTCGGCAGTTGGAGGGCGGCAGGGTGCTTCGGGTTCTGTTCGCGCCAGTGGTCGATGGCCGCCTGCTGCTGTTCCAGGGTCCCAGCGGTCTTGACGACTTGGGCCAGGCTCAGCCAGCCGCCGAGGTCGTCGGCGGAGGTGGGCTGCAACTGGTCGGTGGGCAGCGAGGCGATCAGCGACCAGATGGTTTCGTGGTTTTTCGCCGCGGCGTCGTTCTCCAGCAGGGGCGCAATGAAAATGCGCTCCTTGGCGGCGGCCAGGGTCTGGCCATCGGCCTCGAGGGCGCGGGCACGGACGGTGCCGGTGCGGACCTGCTGCTCCACCGGCATTTCGCTCAGGTGTTGCAGGCTTGGATGGCTCAGGGCGGTCAGCGCAGCCTTGGGCTGGTTGCGGGTCATTGCCAGTTCAGCCGACAGCGTGCTGGCGAAAATCTGCTGGCCGGGCTTGAGTTGCTCCATCGGCACTTGTTGCAGGATCTGTGCGGACTGGCCGGCATTGCCCTGGCGGTAGGCCAGGTCTGCGGCGCTCAGGCGCAGCAGGGCGGCTTTTTCCGGGTTTTTGCTTTGGGTGGCCTGTTCGAGCAGTTGCTCGATACTGGCATCCGGGGTCCGTGGGAGTTCGCCAAGGCTGGACGAGGGCGAGCTGGCGCAAGCCGCCAGGAGGGCAGCGAGGCAGAGGGCGGAGAGCAGCCGCAGGCAAGCGATCATGTAAGTGTTCCTGATACGAGATCAAATTAGCGTCGAATTGTACCCAAGCACTGGCCGGGGCGCGATGTTAGTGGCGTGAATCGATCAATTTAGGTATTTCAAAGAGTGCGGCGCAGCACAAAAGACAGGCATTGACCCTTTGTGGCTAGGGAGCTTGCTCCCGCTGGGCTGCGTAGCAGCCCCAAAAAACATTCAACACGCTACCTCAGGATGTGGCTGGCAGATTTTACGGCTGCTGCGCAGCCGAGCGGGAGCAAGCTCCCTCGCCACAAAGGCTGGTGCAACCTTCCAGAGGCCGGCATTGCTTCGGGTTACCCGTTACCGCGAACAGCCGAGACCGCCGCTACACGCTACAATGGCGGTTTTTACCGATCATGAGGTGCGCGTTTTGACTGCTCCAGGTGCTTTGAATTCCGCTGCCGGCTCGCTTTATGTGGTGGCGACGCCCATCGGCAACCTGGACGATATCAGTGCCCGGGCGCTGAAAATCCTGCAGGAGGTCGCACTGATCGCGGCTGAAGACACGCGCCACTCCCAGCGCCTGCTGCAGCATTTCGGCATTTCCACGCCGTTGGCGGCCTGTCATGAGCACAATGAGCGGGACGAAGGCAGTCGTTTTATTACTCGGCTGTTAGCGGGCGATAACGTTGCGCTGATTTCCGATGCCGGTACGCCGCTGATTTCCGACCCCGGCTATCATCTGGTGCGCCAGGCCCGGGCGGCCGGCATCAGTGTGGTGCCTGTACCGGGAGCTTGCGCGTTGATCGCGGCGCTGTCGGCGGCAGGCCTGCCGTCGGACCGTTTCATTTTCGAGGGTTTCCTGCCGGCCAAGGCGGTGGGCCGGCGGGCGCGCCTGGAGGCTATAAAGGAGGAGCCGCGCACGCTGATTTTCTATGAGGCGCCGCACCGTATCCTCGAATGCCTGCAAGACATGGAGTGGGTGTTCGGCCCCGAGCGCCAGGCGCTGCTGGCCCGGGAGTTGACCAAGACCTTTGAAACCCTCAAGGGCCTGCCCTTGGCCGAGTTGCGCGCCTTCGTCGAAAGCGACAGCAACCAGCAGCGTGGCGAGTGCGTCGTGCTGGTGGCGGGCTGGACACCGCCGCAAAACGAGGACGCCGTCAGCAGCGAGGCGATGCGCGTCCTGAACCTGCTGCTGGAGGAAATGCCCCTCAAGCGCGCCGCGGCGCTGGCGGCGCAGATCACCGGCGAGCGCAAGAATGTGCTGTACCAGGTCGCACTGGAAAAACAGAAAGACCAGTGAAACCGGGACACGGTGCTGGCCCGGGGCTTTTAGCGCTTGTTCTTCAAGCGCTCTACCGTTAACCTTCGCGGCGGAGAGTCGATCGGACAGTCGCTGCCCTCTATGAAAATTAGAGGGGGGAGGAAAGTCCGGGCTCCATAGGGCGAAGTGCCAGGTAATGCCTGGGAGGCGTGAGCCTACGGAAAGTGCCACAGAAAATAACCGCCTAAGCGTTTCGGCGCCGGTAAGGGTGAAAAGGTGCGGTAAGAGCGCACCGCACGGCTGGCAACAGTTCGTGGCTAGGTAAACCCCACTTGGAGCAAGACCAAATAGGGTCCCAAGGCGTGGCCCGCGCTGGGACCGGGTAGGTTGCTAAAGATGTCCAGTGATGGCCATCGTAGACGAATGACTGTTCAAGACAGAACCCGGCTTACAGATCGACTCTCCACCTTTTCCCTTCCTGCCGGAATCACTGGCAGACGCAGTTCCTAATACCAAAAAAATCTTACTCTTAACAAATCACTTTAACTTGTGCGCGCAGTCCCCTGTGCTGCTTCAGGTTAGGGCGATTTTTCCTACGTCAGATTCTTTGTTACCCCTCCTGAAACGCTCCTAAATCTCCGATCTATAAGGCTTTTCCTTCATTGCGCGCCTTGACGGTGCGGTGGGCGCATTCCTATAGTGTGCGCAAGTGGCGGAAAGTGGCATGAAGTGGGTTTTCTTGAAGGTAAAACGCCAAAAAGTGGAGAAACGCAGACGTGTTTCGCGGAGCTAACGCTATCAGTCTCGATGCAAAAGGCCGGCTCGCCATGCCTAGCCGGTATCGTGACGAGCTCGTTTCGCGAAGTTCGGGGCAGTTAATCGTCACGATCGACGCCGTTGACCCATGTTTGTGCGTTTACCCTCTGGATGAGTGGGAAATCATCGAAACCAAACTGCGCGCATTGCCTTCGCTGCGTGAAGAAAACCGCCGGCTGCAACGCTTGCTGATCGGTAATGCCGTCGACCTCGAGCTCGATGGCAGCGGTCGTTTCCTGGTGCCGCCGCGCCTGCGCGAGTACGCCAGGCTGGACAAGCGCGCGATGCTGGTGGGCCAACTGAACAAGTTCCAACTGTGGGACGAAGATGCCTGGAATGCGGTTTCTGCCGCTGACCTCGCTGCTATTCAACAACCGGGCGCCATGCCTGATGAACTGCGTGATTTGATCCTGTGACTATTGATAGCGGCTTTAACCACATCACCGTACTGCTTGACGAAGCCGTCGAGGCTCTCGCCGTACGTCCTGATGGCTGCTATCTGGACGGTACGTTCGGGCGTGGCGGACACAGCCGGCTAATTCTCAGCCAGCTCGGTCCGGACGGCCGGTTGCTGGGGTTCGACAAGGATCCTCAAGCGATTGCCACCGGGCAAGCGCTGGCGGCCGAAGACGGCCGCTTTGTCGTTGTGCAGCGCAGCTTTGCCGAGCTGGGCGCCGAAGTCGCCGAGCGCGGCCTGGCCGGCAAGGTCAGTGGCGTGCTGCTCGACCTGGGCGTGTCGTCGCCGCAACTGGACGACCCGGAACGCGGCTTCAGTTTCCTCAATGACGGTCCGTTGGACATGCGCATGGACCCGTCCCGTGGGATCAGCGCCGCCGAATTCGTCAACACCGCTCCGGTGGAAGAAATCGCCCGTGTCTTCAAGGAATACGGCGAAGAGCGTTTCTCCGGCCGCATGGCCCGCGCCGTGGTCGAGCGCCGCGACATCAAGCCCTTCGAGCGTACCGGCGACCTGGCCGAAGTGCTGAAAGTGGCCAACCCGGCCTGGGAAAAGGGCAAGAACCCGGCGACCCGTGCTTTCCAGGGCTTGCGCATCCACGTGAACAACGAGCTGGGCGACCTGGAAGTCGGTCTCGAAGCGGCGCTTGAAGCGCTGGAGATCGGTGGTCGGCTGGTGGTGATCAGCTTCCATTCCCTGGAAGATCGCATCGTCAAGCTGTTCATGCGCAAGCTCACCAAAGGCGAAGCCGATAACCTGCCGCGCAACCTGCCGGTGCGTTTCGAAGCCTTCGTGCCGAAAATCAAGATCCATGGCAAAGCGCAGTTCGCCTCCGACGCCGAACTCAAGGCCAACCCACGTGCCCGTAGCGCCGTCATGCGTGTCGCGGAGAAGTTGCGGTGAGCAAGCTCTTCGCCAAGCCCCTGCCTGGCGGCAGCTTTTTCATGCTGCTGCTGTTTATCGGCGTGCTCGTGTCGGCCATCGCCGTATCCTATAGCGCGCACTGGAACCGGCAGTTGCTCAATACCCTCTACAACGAGCTGAGCGTGCGCGACAAGGCGCAGGCCGAGTGGGGCCGGTTGATCCTGGAGCAAAGCACCTGGACCGCCCATAGCCGTATCGAAGTACTGGCCACCGAACAGCTGAAAATGCGCATTCCCGGCGCCGCCGAAGTGCAAATGGTGGCGCCATGATGAAACTCGAAGGGGCGCTGTTCCCGTGGCGGTTTCGTCTGGTCCTGGGCTTGCTCGGGATCATGGTGGCGGCGATTTCGTGGCGCATCATCGACCTGCAGGTCATCGACCGTGACTTCCTCAAGGGGCAGGGCGACGCTCGCAGTGTGCGTCATATTCCAATTCCGGCGCACCGTGGCCTGATCACCGACCGCAACGGCGAACCCCTGGCCGTGAGTACCCCGGTGACCACCTTGTGGGCCAACGCCAAGGAAATGCAGCAAGCCAAGGAAAAATGGCCGGCCTTGGCCGCCGCCCTCGGGCAGGACCCCAAGGCCCTGGCCGAGCGTCTTGAAGCCCAAGCCAATAAAGAATTCATCTATCTGGTGCGCGGATTGACGCCCGAGCAAGGCCAGGGCGTGCTCGACCTGAAAGTGCCCGGTGTCTACGGCATCGAAGAATTCCGGCGTTTCTACCCGGCCGGTGAAGTCACCGCCCACATGGTCGGGTTTACCGACATCGATGATCGAGGGCGCGAAGGGGTCGAACTGGCCTATGACGAATGGCTTGCCGGGGTCGCCGGCAAACGCCAGGTTATCAAGGACCGGCGCGGCAGGCTGATCAAGGATGTCCAAGTCACCAAAAACGCCAAGGCCGGCAAGCCCTTGGCGTTGTCCATTGACCTGCGCCTGCAATACCTGGCCAACCGCGAGCTGCGCAACGCCATCGTCGAGAACGGTGCCAAGGCCGGCAGCCTGGTAATCATGGACGTGAAGACCGGCGAGATCCTGGCGATGGTCAACCAGCCGACCTACAACCCGAACAACCGCCGCAACCTGCAACCGGCGATGATGCGCAACCGCGCGATGATCGACGTGTTCGAGCCGGGTTCGACCATGAAAGCCGTGTCCATGGCCGCCGCCCTGGAAACCGGGCGCTGGAAGCCAAGCGACACCGTCGAGGTCTACCCGGGCACCCTGCAGATCGGCAAGTACACCATCCGTGACGTGTCCAAGACTGAAGGCCCGGTGCTCGACCTGACCGGCATCCTGATCAACTCCAGTAACGTCGGCATGAGCAAGATCGCCTTCGATATCGGCGGCGAGACGATTTATCGCCTGGCCCAGAAAATCGGCCTCGGCCAGGACACCGGCCTGGGCTTTCCGGGCGAGCGTGTCGGCAACCTGCCGAACTACCGTGACTGGCGCAAGGCTGAGACCGCGACGTTGTCCTATGGCTACGGCGTTTCCGTGACCGCGATCCAGTTGGTCCACGCGTTTTCCGCGCTGGCGAACAACGGGCGCATGGCACCGCTGACCCTGATCAAGACCGACAAGCCACCGCAGGCCACCCAGGTGATCCCGGAAAACGTCGCCAAGACCATGCAGGGCATGCTGCAACAGGTGATCGAGGCGCCGCGTGGTGTCTACCGCGCCCAGGTGCCGGCCTATCACGTGGCAGGCAAGTCGGGTACGGCCCGCAAAACCTCCGTGGGCACCAAAGGCTACGCCGAGAATTCCTACCGTTCGCTGTTTGCCGGTTTCGGTCCGATGAGCGACCCGCGCTACGCCATCGTCGTGGTCATCGACGAACCGAGCAAGGCGGGCTACTTCGGTGGCCTGGTCTCGGCGCCGGTGTTCAGCAAAGTGATGTCAGGCACCCTGCGCCTGATGAACATTACGCCGGATAACCTGCCGCCGACCCAGCAGGCCAATACCGCACCGGTCATTCCCTTGAAAGCCGAAGGAGGGCGTGGCTGATGTCCCTGAGCCTGAACAAGATTTTTGCCCACGCCGGTCACGATCTGCTGATTCGTGAATTGGCCCTGGACAGCCGCAATGTACGTGCCGGGGATTTGTTCCTGGCGGTGCCGGGTGGCCGTGTCGATGGTCGCGACCATATCGCCGACGCCCTGAAGCGCGGCGCGGCTGCCGTGGCGTACGAAGTGCAAGGCGCGACCGTGCTGCCGATCACTGACGTGCCGCTGATTCCGGTGAAGGGCCTGGCGGCGCAACTGTCGGACATCGCCGGGCGGTTTTATGGCGACCCGAGCCGCCACCTGAACCTGGTGGGCGTGACCGGCACCAACGGCAAGACCAGCGTGACCCAACTGGTGGCCCAGGCCTTGGACCTGCTCGGCCAGCATTGCGGCATTGTCGGCACCTTGGGCAACGGTTTTCATGGCGCGCTGGAAAGCGGCCTGCACACCACGCCGAACCCGATTGCCGTGCAAGCGACCCTGGCGGACTTGAAGAAGGCCGGTGCCAAGGCCGTTGCGATGGAAGTCTCGTCCCATGGCCTGGACCAGGGTCGTGTGACGGCGCTGGCGTTCGACGTCGCGGTGTTGACCAACCTGTCCCGCGACCACCTGGACTACCACGGCACCATGCAGGCCTACGGCGAAGCCAAGGCCAAGCTGTTCGCCTGGAATGACTTGAAATGCCGGGTCATCAATCTCGACGACGAGTTCGGCCGGCAACTGGCCGCCGACAAGCGCGAGTCCCGGCTGATCACCTATAGCCTGGAAGATACCAGCGCCTACCTTTATATACGCCAGGCGCAGTTCGACGATGAAGGCGTGCGCGCCACGCTGGTCACGCCCCAGGGCGAGCACCATCTGCGCAGCACCTTGCTCGGCCGCTTCAACCTGAGCAACGTATTGGCGGCCATCGGCGCCTTGCTCGGCCTGGACTACGCGCTGGACGAAATTCTCAAGGTCTTGCCAAAACTCGAGGGGCCAGCCGGACGCATGCAACGCCTGGGCGGTGGGACTCAGCCACTGGTTGTGGTCGATTACGCCCATACCCCCGACGCGTTGGAAAAAGTCCTCACGGCCCTGCGTCCTCACGCCAAGGGTCGGCTGCTGTGCCTGTTCGGCTGCGGCGGCGATCGCGATCGCGGCAAACGCCCGTTGATGGCAGAAGTGGTGGAGCGTCTGGCGGACGGCGTGCTGGTCACCGATGACAACCCGCGCAGCGAAGACCCGCTGCGGATCTTCGACGACATCCGCGCCGGTTTTACCGCTGTGGATAACGTCACCTTCGTCGCCGGCCGCGGCCAGGCCATTGCACAGTTGATCGCCAGCGCCTCGGCGGACGATGTCATCGTCCTGGCCGGCAAGGGCCATGAGGACTATCAGGAAATCAACGGCGAACGCCATGGGTTCTCCGATTTGGTGGAAGCCGATCACGCCCTGACCGCGTGGGAGGTGGCCCATGCTTAAAGCCTTGAAACTCAGCGAACTGACCAACGCCCTGAATGCGCGCCTCATTTCTGCGGACGCCGCCTTCAGCGGCGTGAGCATCGACAGCCGGGCGATCGCGCCGGGGCAATTGTTTGTCGCCCTGGCCGGGCCGCGTTTCGATGGCCATGATTACTTGAACGAGGTCGCGGGCAAAGGTGCGGTCGCCGCATTGGTCGAGCGGGAAGTGAGCAACAGCACGTTGCCGCAATTGCTCGTCAGCGACACTCGCCAGGCCCTGGGCCAGCTCGGTGCGCTGAACCGCGCAGCGTATGGCAACCCGGTCGCGGCCATTACCGGTTCCAGCGGCAAGACCACAGTCAAGGAAATGCTTGCCAGCATCCTGCGCACTCGTGGTCCGGTGTTGGCAACCCGTGGCAACCTGAACAACGACCTCGGTGTGCCCCTGACCTTGCTGGAACTGGCGCCGGAACACAGCGCCGCCGTCATTGAATTGGGGGCTTCGCGGCTCGGCGAGATCGCCTACACCGTGGCCATGACCAAGCCCCACGTGGCGGTGCTCAACAACGCCGGGACCGCCCACGTCGGCGAGTTCGGCGGCCCGGAAAAAATCGTCGAGGCCAAGGGCGAGATCATCGAAGGGCTGGATGCCAATGGCGTCGCCGTGCTGAATCTCGACGACAAGGCCTTCGAAATCTGGAAGACCCGGGCGGGGGAGCGCAAGGTGCTGACCTTTGCCCTGAGCAACCTCGCCGCGAATTTCTACGCCAGCGACCTGGACCGTGATGCCCGCGGTTGCCCGGCCTTCAACCTGCACAGCCCCGACGGTGCCGAGCGGGTCCAATTGAACCTGCTGGGCACCCATAACGTTGCCAACGCCCTGGCCGCCGCGGCTGCCGCCCATGCCCTGGGCGTGTCGCTGCCGGGCATCGTTGCCGGACTGAACGCCGTGCAGCCGGTCAAGGGGCGCTCTGTCGCGCAACTGGCCAGCAACGGCATGCGCGTGATCGACGACACCTATAACGCCAACCCGTCGTCCATGTGCGCGGCGGTGGATATCCTCGCCGGTTTCTCCGGCCGTACCGTGCTGGTGCTGGGGGATATCGGCGAGCTGGGCGAATGGGCGCAACAGGGACATCACGATGTCGGTGCCTATGCGCGTGGCAAGGTCGATGCGCTGTATGCGGTCGGTCCGATGATGGCCCATGCGGTCGCTGCGTTTGGCGAGCACGCACGGCATTTCACTACTCAAGCCGAATTGATCCAGGCCCTGGGCGCCGAGCAGGACCCGAACACCACCTTATTGATCAAGGGTTCACGCAGCGCAGCGATGGAAAACATCGTCGCGGCGCTGTGCGGCACCACCACGGAGAAACATTAATGCTGCTGCTGCTAGCGGAGTACCTGCAACAGTTCCACAAAGGCTTCGCGGTCTTCCAATACCTGACCCTGCGCGGGATCCTGGGTGTGCTGACCGCGTTGTCGTTGTCGCTGTTCCTGGGCCCGTGGATGATCCGCACCCTGCAGAACCTGCAGATCGGCCAGTCGGTCCGTAACGACGGTCCGCAATCGCACCTGTCCAAATCCGGTACCCCGACCATGGGGGGCGCGCTGATCCTGTCGTCCATCGGCATCAGCACTTTGCTCTGGGCCGACCTGGCGAACCGCTACGTCTGGGTCGTGCTGCTGGTGACGCTGTTCTTCGGCGCCATCGGTTGGGTCGACGACTATCGCAAGGTCATCGAGAAGAACTCCCGTGGGCTGCCAAGCCGCTGGAAATATTTCTGGCAATCGGTGTTCGGCCTCGGCGCGGCGATCTTCCTTTATATGACCGCCGCCTCGCCGGTGGAAACCACCCTGATCCTGCCGATGCTCAAGGACTACAGCATTCCGCTGGGCGCTGGTTTCATTGTGTTGACCTACCTGGTGATCGTCGGTTCGAGCAACGCGGTCAACCTCACTGACGGCCTCGACGGCCTGGCGATCATGCCGACGGTCATGGTCGGCGGCGCCCTGGGGATCTTCTGCTACCTGTCGGGTAACGTGAAGTTCGCCGAATACCTGCTGATCCCGTATGTGCCGGGCGCGGGCGAATTGATTGTGTTCTGCGGTGCGCTGATCGGTGCCGGCCTGGGCTTCCTGTGGTTCAACACCTACCCGGCGCAAGTCTTCATGGGCGACGTCGGCGCGCTGGCGCTGGGCGCGGCCCTGGGCACCATCGCCGTGATCGTTCGCCAGGAAATCGTCCTGTTCATCATGGGCGGTGTGTTCGTGATGGAGACCCTGTCAGTCGTCATTCAGGTGGCCTCCTTTAAATTGACCGGCCGCCGCGTATTCCGCATGGCGCCGATCCACCACCACTTTGAACTCAAGGGCTGGCCCGAGCCACGCGTGATCGTCCGTTTCTGGATCATCACCGTGATCCTGGTGCTGGTCGGCCTTGCCACCCTGAAGCTGAGGTAGAACGAGTGTCCCTGATCGCTTCTGACCACTTCCGCATCGTTGTCGGCCTCGGCAAGAGCGGCATGTCCCTGGTTCGCTTCCTGGCGAACCGGGGCGTGTCGTTTGCCGTGGCCGATACGCGGGAAAATCCGCCTGAGCTGGCCACGCTGCGCCGTGACTATCCACAGGTGGACGTGCGTTGTGGCGAGCTGGACGTCGAATTCCTGTGCCGTGCCGATGAGCTCTACGTGAGTCCCGGCCTGGCCCTGGCGACCCCAGCCCTGCAGGCTGCCGCTGCCCGTGGCGTGAAATTGTCCGGCGACATCGAGCTATTCGCGCGCAACGCCAAGGCGCCGATCATTGCCATCAGCGGTTCGAACGCCAAGAGCACCGTCACCACCCTGGTGGGCGAGATGGCCGCGGCGGCCGGCAAGCGCGTCGCCGTGGGCGGCAACCTCGGTACCCCGGCGCTGGACCTGCTCAGCGATGACGTCGAGCTGTACGTGATGGAACTGTCGAGCTTCCAGCTCGAGACCACCGACCACCTCGGCGCCGAAGTGGCCACCGTGCTCAACGTCAGCGAAGACCACATGGACCGCTACAGCGGCCTGCCGGCATATCACCTGGCCAAGCACCGGATCTTCCGCGGTGCCCGGCAAGTGGTGTTCAACCGCCAGGACGCCTTGACCCGGCCGTTGCTGGGCGAGGGCATGCCGTGCTGGTCCTTCGGCCTGGGCGTTCCGGATTTCAAAGGCTTCGGGCTGCGTGAAGAGAATGGCGAGAAATACCTGGCCTTCGAATTCCAGGTCCTGATGCCGGTGCGCGAGTTGAAAATTCGCGGCGCCCACAACCAGGCCAATGCCCTGGCTGCGTTGGCCCTGGGGCATGCGGTCGGTCTGCCGTTCGACGCCATGCTCTCGGCCCTGCGCACCTTCGCCGGCCTTGAGCACCGCTGCCAGTGGGTACGCGACCTCGATGGCGTGGCCTGGTACAACGACTCCAAGGCCACCAACGTCGGTGCCGCGCTCGCGGCCATCGACGGCCTGGGCGCGGACATCGACGGCAAGCTCGTGCTGATCGCCGGCGGCGACGGCAAGGGTGCCGATTTCAAGGACCTGCGCGACCCCGTTGCCGCCAACTGCCGCGCCGTGGTGCTGATGGGCCGTGATCGCGAATTGATCGCCCAGGCCCTCGGCGATGCCGTGCCGCTGGTGCGCGTCGCTTCGCTGGACGAGGCGGTGCAGCAATGCCGCGCCCTTGCTCAACCGGGCGATGCAGTCCTGTTGTCGCCGGCCTGCGCCAGTTTCGACATGTTCAAGAACTACGAAGAGCGTGGGCAGTTGTTCGCCCAGGCCGCGGAGGGCTTGGCATGAACCTGATGAACATCATCAAGCCGTACCCGTCGCCGCTGATCACCGGTCGTGGCATCGATCTGGATTTCCCGATGCTCGCCGGTTGCCTGGCCTTGCTGGGCCTGGGCCTGGTGATGATCACCTCCGCGTCGTCGGAAGTGGCCGCCGTGCAGTCGGGCAACACCCTTTACCACATGATCCGCCACCTGATTTACCTGGTGATCGGCCTGGGCGCGTGCATCGTCACCATGATGGTGCCGATCGCCACCTGGCAACGCCTGGGCTGGATGATGTTGCTCGGTGCCTTCGGCCTGTTGGTGATGGTGCTCTTGCCGGGTATTGGCCGCGAGGTCAACGGCTCGATGCGCTGGATCGGCTTCAGCTTCTTCAACGTCCAGCCTTCGGAGATCGCCAAGGTCTTCGTGGTGATCTACCTCGCCGGTTACCTGGTGCGTCGCCAGAAGGAAGTGCGCGAGAGCTGGATGGGGTTCTTCAAGCCGTTCATCGTGTTGCTGCCGATGGCCGGCCTGCTGCTGATGGAGCCGGACTTCGGCGCCACGGTGGTGATGATGGGCGCGGCGGCGGCGATGCTGTTCCTCGGCGGCGTCGGGCTGTTCCGTTTCACCTTGATGGTCGCGCTGGCGGTGGCGGCGGTAACGGTGCTGGTGCAAGCACAACCGTATCGGATGGCGCGCCTGATCACCTTTACCGATCCGTGGGCCGACCAGTTCGGTTCCGGCTATCAATTGACCCAGGCGCTGATTGCCTTCGGTCGCGGCGAGTGGCTGGGCGTGGGCCTGGGCAACAGCGTGCAGAAGCAGTTCTACCTGCCGGAAGCCCACACCGACTTCGTGTTCTCGGTCCTGGCCGAAGAACTGGGGATGGTGGGTTCCCTGTGCACCGTCGCCCTGTTCGTGTTCGTCTGCGTGCGTGGCATGTACATCGGCTTGTGGGCGGAAAAGGCCAAACAGTTCTTCGCCGCCTATGTGGCGTATGGCTTGTCGTTCCTGTGGATCGGCCAGTTTTTGATCAACATCGGCGTGAACGTCGGCCTGTTGCCGACCAAAGGCCTGACGCTGCCGTTCCTCAGTTACGGCGGCAGCTCCCTGGTGATCTGCTGTGCCTGTCTCGGCCTGTTGCTGCGCATCGAATGGGAGAGTCGAACCCACCTGGGCAGCGAAGAGATGGAATTCCAGGAGAGCGACTTCGCCGAGGAGCCGACTCATGGGCGCTAACGTGCTGATCATGGCGGGCGGTACCGGCGGGCACGTATTCCCGGCGCTGGCCTGTGCCCGGGAGTTTCAGGCACGCGGCTACACCGTGCACTGGCTGGGCACGCCACGGGGCATCGAGAACGAACTGGTGCCCGGCGCCGGCCTCGAACTGCACCGGATCGACGCCAGCGGCCTGCGGGGCAAGGGCAAGCTGTCGTTGCTCAAGGCACCGCTGATGCTGCTCAAGTCGGTCTGGCAGGCGCGGGCAATCATTCGTCGGCTGCGGCCGGTGTGCGTGGTCGGGTTCGGCGGTTATGTGACCGGGCCGGGCGGCGTTGCGGCAAAACTGGCCGGTGTGCCGGTGATCGTCCACGAGCAGAACGCCGTGGCCGGTACCGCCAATCGGTTACTGGTGCCGTTGGCCGCCCGGGTCTGTGAAGCCTTTCCCGACACCTTTACCCTGTCGGGCAGCCGTCGCACCACCGGCAATCCGGTGCGTACCGAGCTGTTCCTCGAAACACCGCGCCCGGCCCTGGCCGGACGCAAGGCGCGTTTGCTGGTCCTGGGTGGAAGCCTGGGGGCGGAACCGTTGAACAAATTGCTGCCCGAAGCCCTGTCGCAGGTCGCCCCCGAACTGCGCCCGGAAGTGTTTCACCAGGCCGGCAAAAACCACGATGAAGTGACCGCCGAGCGCTACCGCGCCGCCGGCGTCGAGGCGCAAGTGCAGCCTTTCATCAAAGACATGGCCCAAGCCTATGGCTGGGCCGACCTGGTGGTCTGCCGCGCAGGCGCGCTGACCATCAGTGAACTGGCTGCCGCCGGTCTGCCCTCGATGCTGGTGCCTTTGCCCCACGCCATCGACGATCACCAGACCCGTAACGCCGATTATTTGGCCCGTGAAGGCGCTGCCTTCCTGATGCCGCAAAGAACGACTGGCGCCGCGGATCTTGCCGCCCGCCTGACAGAGGTTTTGATGCAGCCGCAACGACTTGAAGACATGGCCCGCGCCGCGCGCCGCCTGGCCAAACCCGATGCCACGGCCCAAGTGGTCGATACCTGCCTGGAGGTGGCCCATGGTTGAGAATCGCAAAGCCATGCCGCAACCGGAAATGCGCCGTATCCGCCGCATCCACTTCGTCGGTATCGGCGGCGTGGGCATGTGCGGGATCGCCGAGGTGCTGCTGAACCTGGGTTACCAGGTCTCGGGTTCCGACCTGAAGGCTTCCTCGGTCACCGAGCGCCTGGAATCCTTCGGCGCGCAGATTTTTATCGGCCACCGTGCCGAGAACGCCGCCAATGCCGACGTGCTGGTGGTGTCCAGCGCCGTGAACACGTCCAACCCGGAAGTCGCCACCGCCCTGGAACGCCGCATCCCGGTGGTGCCACGGGCCGAGATGCTCGCCGAGCTGATGCGCTATCGCCACGGCATCGCCGTCGCCGGTACTCATGGCAAGACCACCACCACCAGCCTGATCGCCTCGGTGTTCGCCGCTGGTGGCCTGGACCCGACGTTCGTGATCGGTGGCCGCCTGAATGCCGCCGGCACCAATGCCCAACTGGGCACCAGCCGCTACCTGATCGCCGAAGCCGACGAGAGCGATGCGAGTTTCCTGCACTTGCAACCGCTGGTGGCCGTGGTGACCAACATCGATGCCGACCACATGGCGACCTACGACGGCGACTTCAACAAGCTGAAGAAAACCTTCGTGGAGTTTTTGCACAACCTGCCGTTCTACGGTCTGGCGGTGGTGTGCCTGGACGATCCGGTGGTGCGTGAGATCCTGCCGCTGATCAAGCGTCCGACCGTGACCTACGGTTTTGGCGAAGACGCCGACGTACGCGCCATCAACGTGCGCCAGCAGGGCATGCAGACGTTCTTCACCGTGTTGCGTCCTGATCGCGAGCCGTTGGACGTGTCGGTGAACATGCCTGGCAACCACAACGTGCTCAACGCCTTGGCCACTATCTGCATCGCCACCGACGAAGGCGTCAGCGATGAAGCCATCGTCCAGGGCCTGTCCGGGTTCCAGGGTGTGGGCCGACGCTTCCAGGTCTACGGCGAATTGCCGGTGGATGGCGGCAACGTGATGCTGGTGGACGACTACGGCCACCACCCGACCGAAGTCGCGGCGGTGATCAAGGCCGTGCGCGGTGGCTGGCCGGAGCGGCGCCTGGTGATGGTCTACCAGCCGCACCGCTACAGCCGCACCCGCGACCTGTACGACGATTTCGTCCAGGTATTGGCCGACGCCAACGTGCTGCTGTTGATGGAAGTCTACCCGGCCGGTGAAGAGCCGATCCCGGGGGCCGACAGCCGCCAGCTGTGCCACAGCATTCGCCAGCGTGGCCAGTTGGACCCGATCTACATCGAACGCGGCGTGGACCTCGCACCGCTGGTCAAGCCGCTGCTGCGCGCCGGCGACATCCTGCTGTGCCAGGGTGCCGGCGACATCGGTGGCCTGGCCCCGAAACTGTTGAACAGTCCGTTATTCGCCGGAGCCATCGTGGCGTCCAGCGAGGGGAAACTGAAATGACTGCTGCCTACGCCAACCTGGTCTCGACCCTCGATCCGAAAGCCTTCGGCCGCGTTGCCGTGCTGTTCGGTGGCAAGAGCGCCGAGCGCGAGGTCTCCCTCAAGTCCGGCAACGCCGTGCTGCAAGCCTTGCAAAGTGCCGGCGTCGACGCCTTCGGCATCGATGTGGGCGACGATTTCCTGCAGCGCCTGCTCAGCGAAAAGATCGACCGCGCGTTTATCATTCTCCACGGTCGCGGCGGTGAAGACGGCAGCATGCAAGGCCTGCTCGAATGCCTGGGCATTCCCTACACCGGCAGCGGCATCCTCGCGTCCGCCCTGGCGATGGACAAGCTGCGTACCAAGCAGGTCTGGCACAGCCTCGGCATTCCGACGCCGCGTCACGCCGTGCTGGCGTCCGAGGCCGATTGTATTTCGGCGGCCACGGAACTGGGCTTCCCTTTGATCGTCAAACCGGCCCATGAAGGTTCAAGTATCGGCATGGCGAAAGTGAATTCGCTGCCTGAGTTGACCGCAGCCTGGAAGGACGCCAGTTCCTACGATTCGCAAGTGTTGGTCGAACAGTGGATCACCGGTCCCGAGTTCACCATCGCTACCCTGCGTGACCAGGTGTTGCCCCCGATTGCGCTGGGCACGCCCCACACGTTCTACGACTACGACGCCAAGTACATCGCCAACGATACCCAGTACCGCATTCCCTGCGGGCTGGATGCGGCCAAGGAAAAACAACTGATGGACCTCACGGCCAAGGCCTGTGAGGCGCTGGGTATCGCCGGTTGGGGCCGGGCGGACGTGATGCAGGACGCCGATGGGCAGTTCTGGTTCCTGGAAGTCAACACCGCCCCTGGCATGACCGATCACAGCCTGGTACCGATGGCGGCCCGCGCCGCCGGCCTGGATTTCCAGCAACTGGTGCTCTCGATCCTGGCCGCCAGTGTCGGCCAACAAGAGCCAAGAGGTTAAGCCATGCAAGGCGCATCGCTTCGTCATCAGCCATCCGCACCCGGTCGCAAGCCGGTGCCGCGGGGTGCCAGCCGAATGGTGGCCAAAGAGCCGATGTCGGCGCGCTTGCCGAAAGCCAATTTTGGCTTTCTCAAGAGCCTGTTCTGGCCAGTGATGCTGGTTGCGCTGGGGTTCGGTACGTATGAAGGCGCGCAACGGTTGTTGCCGTATGCCGATCGGCCAATCGCGCGGATCAACGTCCAGGGCGACCTGAGCTACATCAGCCAGCAGGCGGTGCAGCAGCGGATCGCGCCGTTCGTCGCGTCGAGCTTCTTCACCATCGACCTGGCGGGCATGCGCACGGAGCTGGAGCAGATGCCCTGGATCGCCCACGCCGAAGTCCGGCGGGTGTGGCCCGACCAGGTGTCGATTCGCCTGGAAGAACAGCTGCCGGTGGCCCGTTGGGGCGACGAGTCGCTGTTGAACAACCAGGGCCAGGCGTTTACGCCGCGGGAACTGGCCAACTATGAACATTTGCCACAACTGTTCGGTCCACAGCGGGCCCAGCAGCAAGTCATGCAGCAATACCAGGTGTTGAGCCAGATGTTGCGGCCGTTGGGCTTCTCCATCGCGCGCCTGGAGTTGCGTGAGCGCGGCAGTTGGTTCCTGACCACTGGCGCGGGCAGCTCGGGGCCGGGCATCGAGCTGTTGCTCGGTCGCGGCAACCTGGTGGAAAAGATGCGCCGCTTCATCGCCATCTATGACAAGACGCTCAAAGAACAGATTACGAACATTGCGCGCATCGATCTGCGCTACGCCAACGGCCTGGCCGTTGGCTGGCGGGAACCTGTAGCGCCGACGACGGCCGAACCCGCCGTCGCGAAGAATTAAGAAGAGGCAGGACCCATGGCAAACGTGCAAAGCGGGAAAATGATCGTCGGTCTCGATATCGGCACTTCCAAGGTGGTGGCTCTGGTAGGCGAAGTCGCGGACGACGGCACGCTGGTCATCGTCGGGATCGGTACACACCCGTCCCGCGGCTTGAAGAAAGGCGTGGTGGTGAACATCGAGTCCACCGTGCAATCGATCCAGCGCGCCATCGAAGAGGCGCAACTGATGGCCGGTTGCCGGATCCACTCGGCGTTCGTCGGCGTGGCGGGCAATCACATCCGCAGCCTGAACTCCCACGGTATCGTGGCGATTCGTGATCGCGAAGTCAGCTCCGCGGACCTTGAGCGCGTCCTCGACGCGGCCCAGGCCGTGGCGATCCCGGCCGACCAGCGTGTGCTGCACACCCTGCCGCAGGATTACGTGATCGATAACCAGGAAGGCGTGCGCGAGCCCCTGGGCATGTCCGGCGTGCGCCTGGAAGCCAAGGTCCACGTGGTGACCTGTGCGGTGAACGCCGCGCAGAACATCGAGAAATGCGTACGTCGCTGCGGCCTGGAAATCGACGACATCATCCTCGAGCAACTGGCCTCGGCCTACTCGGTGCTGACCGACGACGAGAAAGAGCTGGGCGTGTGCCTAGTGGACATCGGCGGCGGCACCACCGACATCGCGATCTTCACCGAAGGCGCGATCCGCCACACGGCCGTGATCCCGATTGCCGGCGACCAGGTGACCAACGACATCGCCATGGCGTTGCGCACCCCGACCCAGTACGCCGAGGAAATCAAGATCCGCTACGCCTGTGCCCTGGCGAAACTGGCCGGTGCCGGTGAAACCATCAAGGTGCCAAGCGTCGGCGACCGTCCACCGCGCGAACTGTCGCGCCAGGCCCTGGCCGAAGTGGTCGAGCCGCGTTACGACGAGCTGTTCACGCTGATCCAGGCCGAACTGCGTCGCAGTGGCTACGAAGACCTGATCCCGGCCGGCATCGTGCTGACCGGCGGTACCTCGAAGATGGAAGGCGCGGTCGAGCTGGCCGAGGAGATTTTCCACATGCCGGTGCGCCTGGGCGTGCCCCATGGCGTCAAGGGCCTGGATGACGTGGTCCGCAACCCGATCTATTCCACCGGCGTGGGCCTGTTGATGTACGGCCTGCAAAAACAGTCCGACGGGATCTCGTTCTCGGGCATTGGCAGTCGCGACAGCTACAGCAGCGAAGAGCCGAAGGCACCGCTGTTCGAGCGTCTCCAGGCTTGGGTCAAGGGCAACTTCTAACAGTTTCAAAGCTTCACGCGGCAGGTTTCAGGCTTGGCGCTGGAAGACGCAGCAAACGCAGTAGGCGAAAAAACTAGAGAATGAAAGGAGAGGGAACATGTTCGAACTCGTAGACAACATCCCCGCTAGCCCGGTTATCAAAGTAATCGGTGTCGGCGGTGGCGGCGGCAACGCTGTCAACCACATGGTCAAGAGCAACATCGAAGGCGTCGAATTCATCTGCGCCAACACCGATGCTCAAGCGCTGAAAAACATCGGCGCGCGGACCATCCTGCAACTGGGTACCGGCGTGACCAAGGGCCTGGGTGCCGGCGCGAATCCCGAGGTTGGCCGTCAGGCTGCCCTGGAAGACCGCGAGCGCATCGCTGAAGTCCTGGCCGGCACCAACATGGTGTTCATCACCACGGGCATGGGCGGTGGTACCGGTACCGGTGCTGCGCCGATCATTGCCGAAGTGGCCAAGGAAATGGGTATCCTCACCGTTGCGGTGGTGACCCGTCCGTTCCCGTTCGAAGGCCGCAAGCGCATGCAGATCGCCGATGAAGGCATCCGCGCGCTGAGCGAAAGCGTCGACTCGTTGATCACCATCCCCAACGAGAAGCTGCTGACCATCCTGGGTAAAGACGCAAGCCTCTTGTCGGCTTTCGCCAAGGCCGATGACGTGTTGGCCGGTGCCGTTCGCGGTATTTCCGACATCATCAAGCGTCCAGGCATGATCAACGTCGACTTCGCCGACGTACGCACCGTGATGTCCGAAATGGGCATGGCGATGATGGGCACTGGCTGCGCCAGCGGTCCGAACCGTGCGCGCGAAGCCACCGAAGCGGCCATCCGCAACCCGCTGCTCGAAGACGTCAACCTGCAGGGCGCCCGTGGCATCCTGGTGAACATCACCGCCGGTCCGGACTTGTCCTTGGGCGAGTACTCCGACGTGGGTAGCATCATCGAGGCGTTCGCTTCCGACCACGCGATGGTCAAGGTCGGCACCGTGATCGATCCGGACATGCGTGACGAGCTGCACGTGACCGTGGTTGCCACCGGCCTGGGCGCGAAAATCGAGAAACCGATGAAGGTGATCGACAATACCGTGCAGACCGCCATGGCCTCCCAGCCACAGCAGCAAGCCCCCGTTCGTCAGGAACAGCCTGCGGTGAACTACCGTGACCTGGACCGTCCGACCGTCATGCGCAACCAGGCCCAGGCCGGTGCTGCGACTGCCGCGAAGATGAATCCGCAAGACGATCTGGATTACCTGGACATCCCAGCTTTCCTGCGTCGTCAGGCCGATTGATGAAATGTATCAGGGGGATACGGGTGATTGGTGTTCAGCAAAGGTCTGGTCTGCTATTATCGCCAGCCTTTGTTGATACCAGTTCGCAATTTGCGCTGAAGCGGCCCATGCCATGATTAAACAACGCACCCTGAAGAATATTATCCGTGCCACAGGTGTCGGCCTGCACTCCGGCGAGAAGGTCTACCTGACCCTCAAGCCCGCGCCTGTCGATACCGGCATCGTGTTTTGTCGTGCCGACCTCGACCCTGTGGTGCAGATTCCTGCTCGCGCGGAAAACGTTGGTGAAACCACTATGTCGACCACGTTGGTCAACGGTGACACCAAAGTGGATACGGTGGAGCATTTGCTCTCGGCCATGGCTGGCCTGGGCATCGATAACGCCTACGTCGAGCTCTCCGCGTCCGAAGTCCCGATCATGGATGGCAGTGCCGGACCCTTCGTATTCCTGATTCAATCGGCTGGCCTGGAAGAGCAGGACGCAGCCAAGAAGTTCATCCGCATCCTGCGGGAAGTGACAGTGGAAGACGGCGACAAGCGCGCCACTTTCGTCCCTTTCGAAGGTTTCAAGGTGAGCTTCGAGATCGATTTCGATCACCCGGTTTTCCGTGACCGCACCCAGAGTGCAAGCGTGGATTTTTCCAGCACTTCGTTCGTAAAAGAAGTCAGCCGCGCCCGTACCTTTGGTTTCATGAGTGATATCGAGTACCTGCGCAAGCACAACCTCGCACTCGGCGGCAGTGTTGAAAACGCGATCGTGGTCGATTCCGATGGTGTATTGAACGAAGACGGTCTTCGCTATGAAGACGAATTCGTCAAGCACAAGATCCTCGATGCAATCGGCGACCTCTACCTGCTGGGCAATAGCTTGATTGGTGAGTTCAAGGGCTTCAAGTCCGGACACGCACTGAACAACCAGCTGCTGCGCAAGTTGATTGAGCAGAAAGATGCTTGGGAAGTCGTGACGTTCGAAGACGCCAGCACCGCACCAATCTCTTACATGCGTCCTGTCGCGGCCGTGTAAGCAAAAAACCTCTCTAGTTTTTGAAGGCTGCCTTTGGGTGGCCTTTTTTTATGGTCGCGTTTTGGGTGTGTATATCCGTTTCTTCGGTAACGGCTGCTTAGGGTTCCGCCCTTACGGCGGGTCATTTCTGGAAGAGCCCCCCGTGTCAGCCGACCTGGTTCTTGAGGGAACCGTGTTCCTCCTGTGGGAGCGAGCCTGCTCGCGAAGGGGCCGGCACATCCAACATCACCGCAAACTGACACACCTCCATCGCGAGCAAGCTCGCTCCCACAGTGTTTACCGTGGATCAATCTGTGGCGTGATGGCTGGGAAGCTTTTGTGGCGAGGGAGCTTGCTCCCGCTTGAGTGCGCAGCGCTCATCGCTTTTTTGGGGCCGCTGCGCGACCCAGCGGGAGCAAGCT